>JAFVAS010000001.1 GCA_017480395.1 Oscillospiraceae bacterium
CCGACGCCGAGGGCGCGGGGGAGATGTTCCGGGTCACCACCCTGGATCTGGAGAACGTGCCCAAGAACCCCGACGGCAGCGTGGATTACAGCCAGGATTTCTTCGGCAAGTCCGCGAACCTGACCGTCTCCGGCCAGCTCAACGCCGAGAATTTTGCCCTGGCCTTCGGCGATGTCTACACCTTCGGCCCCACCTTCCGGGCGGAGAACTCCAACACCCAGCGCCACGCCGCCGAGTTCTGGATGATCGAGCCGGAGATCGCCTTTGCCGACCTGACCGACGACATGGATCTGGCCGAGGACATGATCAAATTCATCATCCGCTATGTCATGGAGCGCTGCCCCGACGAGATGAACTTCTTCAACTCCTTTGTGGATAAGGGGCTGAAGGACCGGCTGGAGCACGTCGCCTCCGCCGACTTCGGCCGGGTGACCTACACCGAGGCGGTGGAGATCCTCCAGAAGTCCGGCCACGCCTTTGACTATCCCGTCACCTGGGGTGCCGATCTCCAGACCGAGCATGAGCGCTATCTCACCGAGGTGCACTTCAAAAAGCCCATCTTCGTCACCGACTACCCCAAGGACATCAAGGCCTTCTATATGCGGCTGAACGACGACGGCAAGACCGTCTCCGCCGCCGACTGCCTGGTGCCCGGCATCGGGGAGATCATCGGCGGCTCCGCCCGCGAGGAGCGGCTGGAGCTGCTGGAGGCCCGCATCCGGGAGCTGGGCATGAACCCGGAGGACTACAAGTACTACTGCGACCTGCGCCGCTACGGCGGCTGCCGCCACGCGGGCTTCGGCCTGGGCTTTGAGCGGATGGTCATGTACCTCACTGGCGTGTCCAACATCCGGGACGTGCTGCCCCATCCCCGCACCGTGGGCAACGCCGAGTTCTGATTTCACCTGTCGTTCCCCTTATGCTCCCTCCGGCGCGCCGGAGGGAGCATATTTCTTGACAATTCCGCCCCTTCGGGCTACAATGCCCTCAATTAATCATAAGATGAGAGAAGGGATCTCCATGACCGAGAACCGATACGCCGCGCTGCGCACCCTGTCCGCCCTCCGCCCCGTCCTGAACGGCAGTGTGGGCCGCGCCCTGGAGGGGCTGCTCTCCGCCCTCTATCACCGGGCGGGGGAAGACGCGATGGACGCCTATACCGCCCTCTTCGCCGCCCTGGCCGACGCCGGGGCGGACAGCCTGGGGGCTTGGCTGGACGACTGCCTGCGCTATGAGTCCACCCCCTATGCCGAGGCCGCCGCCCGGGGCACGGAGACTCCGGCGCTGACGCGCGCCGCCCGCAACGATGTGGCGGTGCTCTCCGCCCTCGCCGCCGTCCCCTGCGCCGAGTGGAAGGCGGAGATTGCCGCCCTCCTGCCCGAGGACTGGGCCGAGGCCGCCGCCGCCCTCCCCGAGTGGGAGAAAAAGGCCCCCCTCTCCTTCGAGGCCCTGACCCAATTCTACCGCACCAACGGCACCGGCCTCTTCGCCCGCTACCGGGCCTTCAACTGGAGCCATGACCGGCTGCTGCCGGTGGAGCACCCCGACTTCGTCCCGGAGGAGGAGCTGTGGGGCTATCAGCTCCAGCGGGACAAGGTGGTGGCCAACACCCGCAGCCTGATCGAGGGTAACCTGGTCAACAACGTGCTGCTCTTCGGCGACCCGGGCACCGGGAAATCCGCCACCGTCAAGGCGCTGCTGGGGATGCGGGGCTTTGAGCGGCTGCGCCTGATCGAGATCCACAAGACCGACCTGGGCGATTTGGGGGAGCTGCTGCGCCTGCTGGCCCACCGCCCCCAGAAATTCATCCTCTTCATCGACGACCTGTCCTTCGACAAGGAGGATATGACCTACTCCGTCCTCAAGTCCCTGCTGGAGGGCAGCCTGGAGCCCCGGCCGGTCAACGTGGCGGTCTACGCCACCTCCAATCGGCGCAACCTGGTGCGGCAGAACTTCTCCGACCGCTCCGGCGACGAGATCGACATCCGGGAGACCATCCAGGAGAAGACCAGCCTCACCGAGCGCTTCGGCCTGCGGATCAACTATGGGGAGCTCTCCCGCCCCCAGTTCCTGCGCATGGTGGAGGAGCTGGCCGGGCGCCGGGGGGTGACCCTCCCCGTGGAGGAGCTCCGGGCCGAGGCCGTCAAGTGGGAGATGCGCCACCCCAGCCGCACCCCCCGCACCGCCCTGCAATTCCTGGCCAGCCTCCCGGCGCGATAAGGCAAATCCCGCCCGGAATTGTGCCAATTATCCTGCCCGGCCCCTCCCCCGCCCCCAAAATCGTCATTTATTCCAAAATCTAAATTTTTTCCGTTCAGACGGTGCAAAACGCCCCTCCCTCTGCTATAATAAGGTCAGATTTACTGTCCGCAGAGAGGAGGGGCTTCCGGTGGAGGGTCGCATGGTTCAAATGCTTCGACTGTTCTCCGCTATGGCCCCATTCTACCCGCTCGAACCCTGCATGTTTGCCGTCTGACCGGACGGCAGAGCGGGGCGGGCGGTTTTTTATCCCCCCAGACAGACAAAGACATAACAGAGAGAACAAATGGGAAAAGGATGTGGCTCTTATGATTTCTCACGGCAAGGACATCAAGATCTTCACCGGCAACTCCAATCCGGAGCTGGCCAAGGCAATCTGTCAGCGGCTGGGCCTGCCCCTGGGCAACTCCGAGACCAAGACCTTCTCCGACGGAGAGAGCTCGGTCTCCATCTATGAGACGGTCCGCGGCAGCGACGTGTTTGTGATCCAGTCCACCTGCACCCCCGTCAACGACAACCTGATGGATCTGCTCATCATGATCGACGCCCTGCGCCGGGCCTCCGCCGGCCGGATCACCGCCGTCATCCCCTACTTCGGCTATGCCCGCCAGGATCGCAAAACCAAGCCCCGTGACCCCATCTCCGCCAAGCTGGTGGCCAACCTCATCACCCACGCCGGGGCGGATCGTCTGCTGACCATGGATCTGCACGCCAACCAGATCCAGGGCTTCTTCGACATCCCCGTGGACAACCTGCTGGGCGCGCCGCTGTTCGTGGATTATTTCAAGCAGAAGTACGCCGCGGTTCACGACGAGACCATCATCGTCTCCCCCGATGTGGGCAGCGTGGCCCGGGTGCGCTCCTTCGCCCAGAAGATGGACATGCCCATGGCCATTGTGGACAAGCGCCGCCAGAAGGCCAACGTCTCCGAGGTGATGAACATCATCGGCGACGTGCGCGACCGGCATGTCATCCTCCTGGACGACATGGTGGACACCGGCGGCTCCCTCTGCCACGCCGCCGAGGCCCTGGTCAAGATCGGCGGAGCCCGGGATGTGGTGGCCGCCGCCTCCCACGGCGTCCTCTCCGGCGAGGCCGTGAAGCGCATCGACGAGAGCTGCATCCAGGAGATGTTCTTCCTGAACACCATCCCCGCCAGCCCCGCCGCCCAGGCCTGCAGCAAGATCAACTTTGTGGACGTCTCCGGCGTCTTTGCCGAGGCCATCAGCCGCATCTTCAACGAGACCTCCGTCTCCCCGCTGTTCCAGTAATCGACGGGTATCGACGGTTTTGTCATCACTCAGGGGTACTGCGCCGCGCAGTACCCCTTCCCATGTTTCAGAAGGATACGAATTATGATTGTCAACCTGTTCCAAAACAAGAAATCCGCCTCCGGGGTGGACTGGCTGCTGGTCTGCCTGGGCAACCCCGGGGACAAGTATGAGGGCACCCGCCACAACGTGGGCTTCCTCGTGGCCGACGCCCTGGGGGAAAAGCTGAACAAGCCCATCCAGCGCCTGAAATTTCACGCCCTGACCAACCTTGTGGACTATGGCGGATGCCGGGTGCTGCTGATGAAGCCCACCACCTTCATGAACCTCTCCGGCGAGGCCGTCCGGGAGGCAGCCCAGTTCTACAAGCTGCCGCCGGAGCGGGTGTTCGTGGTGTGCGACGATGTCTCCCTCCCCGTGGGCAAGCTCCGCCTGCGGCGCAGCGGCTCCGCCGGCGGCCACAACGGCCTGCGCAGCATCATCGGTCAGCTCCACTCCGACCAGTTCCCCCGCCTCAAGATCGGCGTGGGCCAAAAGCCCCACCCCGACTACGACCTGGCCGACTGGGTGCTGGGCAAATTCTCCAAGGAGGATCGCAAGACCATCGACGATGCCGCCCAGCGGGCCCTGGACGCCATCGAGTGCGTCTTTGCCCAGGGCATGGATCGGGCCATGAGCCAATATAATGGCTGAGAAGAACCCCGTCGGCCATGTTTTACTGACAGCTCCCCTTTTATGGGGGCCAAGGACTTGAAGAAAATGGAGGGCCCATGCGCAATCTGTTAAACACCCTGCGGCGGGTGCCTGAATTTGAAGATCTGCTCCTGCGCATCGACGCGGGACGCTGCCCGGTGGCCTGTTCCGGACTCTCTCCGGTACACCGGGCCTTTCTCTGCGCCGGAATCGCCCTGCGGCTGGAGCGCCAGGTGGTGATGCTCTGCGCCGACGACGTGGAGTGCGCCCGGCTGGCCAAGGATCTCACCGCCCTGCTGGACGCGCCGGTGCACACCCTCCCCGCCCGGGAGTTCACCTTCCACACCGCCGCCACCGTCTCCCACCAATGGGAGCACCGCCGCATCGGGGTGCTGCGGGCCATGGCCACGGGCGCGGCCCCGGTGGTGCTGGCCACGGCGGAGAGCTTTCTGCAGCGCACGCTGCCCCCCGCCGTGCTGGAGCAGGCCGCACTCACCCTGGAGCAGGGGCAGAGCTACGACCTGAACGCCCTGTGCGACGGCCTGGTCAGCGCCGGATACGCCCGCTGCGAGCAGGTGGAGGGCCCGGGCCAGTTTGCGGTGCGGGGCGGCATTCTGGACGTCTACTCCCCCGCCGCCGATCACCCTGTCCGGGCGGAATTCTGGGGGGATGAGCTGGACAGCATGGGCATCTTCGACGTGGGCGATCAGCGCCGCATCGAAAACATCCCCCGCGCCGAGCTGCTCCCCGCCGCCGAGACCCTGCCAAGGATGGCCCCCGGCGGACTGCTGGGCCTGGCCGGGGACATCGACCGCCGAAAGGCCAGGGTGGAGCAGGCCAACCGCCGCCGGAAGCTGCCCGCCTACGCCACCCTGATGCAGACGCTGGAGGCCGACGCCCGCACCTTCGCGGAGCTGGGCAGCGCACCGGTGGCCGATCGGTATATGGATCTGATCTATCCCGACTTTGCCTCCGCCGCCGACTACCTCTCCCCCGACGCCATTCTGCTCTTCGCCGACTCCCCCCGCATCGCCGAGGCGGCGGGCAACTACCGCCGGATGCAGGCCGAGGATCTGACCACCCTGCTGGAGAACGGCATCCTCTGGAGCGACGCGGTGCAGTACAGCGCCGACTTCGCCCCCATGTGCAAGCACCTGGGGCGGGAATTTCCCGTGGTCTACCTGGACGCCTTTCTGGTCAGCCAGTACCCGTCCAACCCCCGGGCCACCCTGAGCTTTCCCTGCAAGCAGCTGCCCTCCTTCGGCACCAGTCTGGAGGCGGCCTGCGCCGACCTGACCCACTATCAGAACATCCAGTCCGCCGCCATCGTCCTCTGCTCCACCCAGGGGCAGGCCAAGCTCCTGAGCGATATGCTCCGGGAGCAGGGACTGGTCTCCACCCTGGATTTTGACCTGAAGGCGCTGCCCGAACCGGGGCAGACTGTCCTGACCACCGGCGGCCTCTCCGCCGGCATGGAGTGGAGCGGCGTCGCCATTCTGACCGAGGGCAGCGCGGCGGTCACCACCAAAAAACGCGGCCAGAGCCCCCGCAAAAAACGGGACTCCAACCGCCAGAAGCTCCAGTCCTTCACCGACCTCTCCCCCGGCGACCTGGTGGTGCACGAGCAGCACGGCGTGGGCCGCTTTGTGGAGATGACCACCATGAAGGTGGACGGGGTGGAGAAGGACTATATCAAGATCGCCTACGCCGGGGCGGACACCCTCTACGTCCCCGCCACCCAGCTCGACCTCATCAGCAAATACATCGGCGGCGGCGAGGACGCCCAGGAGCACACCCGGCTCAGCAAGCTGGGCGGGACGGACTGGGCCCGGGCCAAGACCCGGGCCAAAAAGGCCACCCGGGAGCTGGCCAAGGGCCTCATCCAGCTCTACGCCCAGCGTCAGCGCCAGCCCGGCTACGCCTTCCACCCCGACGACCCCTGGCAGCGGGAGTTCGAGGACAAGTTTGAATACCAGGAGACCGGAGATCAGCTGCGCTGCATCGCCGAGATCAAGGCCGACATGGAGCGCCCTGTGCCCATGGACCGGCTGCTCTGCGGCGACGTGGGCTACGGCAAGACCGAGGTGGCCCTCCGGGCCGTCATGAAGTGCGTGCTGGAGGGCAAGCAGGCCGCCATTCTGGTGCCCACCACCGTGCTGGCCAATCAGCACTACCAGACCGCCCAGCGCCGCTTTGAGGGCTATCCTGTCCGGGTGGCGGTGGTCAGCCGGTTCCAGACCGGCAAAGAGCTCAAGCAGATTCTCTCCGACGTGGAGGGCGGCTTCATCGACATCCTGATCGGCACCCACCGCCTGCTGCAAAAGGACGTGGTGTTCAAGGATCTGGGCCTGCTGGTGGTGGACGAGGAGCAGCGCTTCGGCGTCACCCACAAGGAGCGGCTGAAGGAGATCTCCCGCCAGGTGGACGTGCTCACCCTCTCCGCCACCCCCATCCCCCGCACATTGAACATGGCCCTCTCCGGCATCCGTGACATGTCCACCATCGAGGAGCCTCCCCAGGACCGCCTGCCCGTCCAGACCTATGTGATGGAGCACGAGTGGTCGGTGCTCTGCGACGCCATCCGGCGGGAGATCGGCCGGGGCGGCCAGGTCTACTACCTGCACAACCGGGTGGAGACCATCGACCAGACCGCCTCCCGCCTGCGGCAAATGCTGGGGGAGGAGGTCAGCATCGCCGTCGGCCACGGCAAGATGACCCAGGAGGAGCTGGCCCGGGTCATGGAGCGGATGGTGGAGGGCGAGGTGCAGGTGCTGGTCTGCACCACCATCATCGAGACCGGCATCGACATCCCCAACGTCAACACCCTCATCATCGAGGACGCGGACCGCATGGGCCTTGCCCAGCTGCACCAGA
>JAFVAS010000034.1 GCA_017480395.1 Oscillospiraceae bacterium
CACCACCACCCAGAACCTGGCCGCTGCGCTGGCAGAGCAGGGGAAAAAGCTGATGGTCGTGGGCTGCGACCCCAAAGCCGACTCCACCCGGCTGATCCTGGGTGGAATGCCCAAGCGCACGGTGCTGGACACGGTGCGGGAGTTCGGGGAGGACGACGTGGAGCTCGATCAGTTCCTCTTCACCGGGTTTCACGGGATCAGGGCGGTGGAGTCAGGCGGCCCGGAGCCGGGTGTCGGCTGCGCCGGACGGGGCATTGTGTCGGCCATCAATCTGCTGGAATCGCTTGGAGCATATGAGGATGAGCTGGACTATGTCCTATACGACGTGCTGGGCGACGTGGTCTGCGGTGGCTTTGCCATGCCCATTCGGGAGGGAAAGGCCAGAGAGATCTACATCGTCTGCTCCGGTGAGATGATGAGCCTTTACGCCGCCAATAACATCTGCAAGGGTATCCGCCGCTACGCTGCGGCGGGCAAAACCAAGCTGGGCGGCCTGATCTGTAATTCCCGCCTGGTGTACAACGAACGGGCTATGGTGGAGGATTTTGCCCGGCTGCTGGGTACCCAACTGCTCTACTTCCTTCCCCGGGACAATGTGGTTCAGCATGCGGAACTGCGGCGGCAGACCGTCCTGGAGTATGCGCCCGAGTGCGCTCAGGCGGGGGAGTACCGCGCACTGGCAAAGACCATGGCGGAAAATGAGCACTTTACCGTGCCGACGCCCATCGACCAGGAGACGTTGGAGCGCCTGCTGATAACATACAGCCCGGAATGATGAAGAAAATTTCATTCAAATAATAGAATACTATTGAAAATTTCTTCTTAATCATGTATAGTTGTAATATGACAAAAAGGAAGAGAGGTACATATCATGGCAACGAAATACAAGAAATTATTGTCGCCCTTCCGCCTGACGGAGACGGTCACGCTGCGAAACAAGCTGGTGTCCGGCAGCGGACAGCAGGCATGTACGCAGGGACCGGAGCTGTTCCCTTCGGACAATACCATTGACGAGGCAATCTCCGTGGCCACGGCGGGGGCCGGTATCCTGTGCTTCACCTACTATGGCATCTACGGAGGCGGCGCAGCAATGGGCGATCAGAGCCATATCCCGTGGGAACAGGAGCGGGCGCACTTCCAGAACTATGACTTCTCCAATCCCAAGATTCTGAATCTGTACACCCATTGCGCGGAGCTGACCCATATGTATGGATCGAAGGCCATTATGCGTCTGGGCGCCTCTGGCCCGGCGTGGCCCCGGGGCAAGAGCTATCGCGGCGGTGACCGAGGTGACTTCGTTGTGCCCGATGAGCGCATCCGGAAATTCGGCAAGCCCATGACCTTCCCGCTGCCGCCGCGGGTAGATTCCGATGACTGGCGGGACAAGTGTGCCTCCAAGGAGCAGATCAAGGCAGTGATCGACGGCATCACCGAGGAGGCCAGAAAGCTGAAGTCCTGCGGCTTTGATGGCATGAGCTTCCGCGCGGACCGCTATCTGGACGAGTCTACCAACATCCGCCAGGACGAGTACGGCGGAGATGTGGTCAACCGCGGGCGGTTCCTGCTGGAGCTGTTTGAGAATGTCAAGCGGGTGGTTGGTGAGGATTTCCTCATCGAGGTGAACCTGATGGCTAACAGCGACCACGGCCATGACGGCGAGCTGCCCCATGGCTACACCGCCGAGGAGGCCAGGAAATTCCTGCTGGCGGTGGAGCATACCGTGGACTATGTTGTGCTGCGTGAGGAGCTGAGCTCCGGCTATCAGCCGCTGGTGTACAACTCCAAGCCCGGCGTGCACCCCGTTCTGGAGTATGCACAGGCCCTGAAGGACGCCGGATTTCAAAAGCCCGTTGCCGTCAACGGTGGCTTCACCCAGGCAGATGATATGGAAGCGGTTCTGGACACCGGTGCCTGCGACCTGATTGCCACCTCCCGCGCCTTCCTGTCCGATCCGCTGTTCATCAAGAAGATCACCAGTGACGATGCCGAGCCCACTCCCTGCCTGCGCTGCAACAAGTGCCATCACCACATCGAGGGCCTCTGGATCACCGGATGCTCCGTCAATCCCCGGGCCAGCATTTCGCACAGACTGATCGGCGAGCTGAAAAAGCCCATTAAAAAGAAAAAGGTCGCCATCATCGGCGGCGGCCCCATTGGTATGCGGACGGCCTGCTATGCGGCAGAAAATGGCCATGACGTCACCATCTTTGAGAAGACCGGCTATCTCGGCGGCAAGCTGAAGCATGCGGATCTGTATTCGTTCAAGTGGACCTTCAAGCAGTATCGTGAATGGCTCATCGGCGAGGTCAATCGCCTGGGCGTCAAGGTGGAGCTGAACACCGAGCCCACCCCCGAGGAGATCGAGGCGGCGGGATTTGACGCCGTGATCGCCTGCACCGGCTCCGTGGCCAAGCGGCCGCCTGTGGACGGCGCGGATGCCGAGGGCGTCTGGACGTCGGAGGACGTGTATGAGCAGCGCGCGAAGCTGGGCCAGAAGGTCGTCGTGGTCGGCGGCCAGGAGGTGGCCACCGAGACGGCCATGTACCTGGCGGATATCGGCAAGGATGTGACGGTCATCACGCGGGCTGACACCCTGATGAAACGCGAGGCCCGTGCCGGCGGTCTGCACAATGTGCATGAGGTGCACTTCCCCGACCTGGGCTACGGCATTCTCGTGCCAATCTGGTGCCTCTATGACAATCTGAACCCCGTGTTTGAGGCGCAGACCACCAAGATCACCCCGAATAGTGTCACTTATGTGACCAAGGACGGCGATGAGGTCACCATCGACTGCGACAGCGTCGTGGTAAACGGCGGCTATCAGTCCTGTATCGAGAGCGCCATCTCCTACGGAACCTGCACCCGGGAGTTCTACATGGCCGGCGATGTAGAGGCTGACAAAAAGGGCTGCCTGCAGCAGGGCAACCTTGCCGCCCTCGGCGTTGCCAATATGCTTTGATCTATACGGACAAAATCCGGTTCCAATTCAGCACAGCGAATGGATGGGAGCAGATATGTTTTCCCTTCTGTATTATTATTTACATTGATTCGTTCCCATTCCCCCTTCACAAAGACAGGTGCCACCTTCCATCCTGCGGGCGCAATTGCCCCTTGGTGGGAGGTGGTGTTTTTTACTTTCCTGTAAGAGTGTACAGCAGACTGCTCTTCCCTCCGTTTGGACGGAAGCGCTGTTCCGACTGAATATAGTCTGCCTGCCGAAGCTCATGGAGCGCACGGCGGACGGTGGATTGGGACAGCCCAAGCTCCTTGGCGATGGTGGCAATGGACGGCCAGCACTGGTTTTGTTTGTTTGCCCGGTCAGCGAGATAGAGATAGACCGACCTTGCCCGGTGGGACAGGTCGGAGGCATAGAGATAATCAAACCGGCCCATCTGTTTTAGCCCCTTTCTGAGGTCGTCCGGTCTTGATCGCGCCTGATCTGGGACGTTTGGCGGTGTGTTGTGCTGGCCCTTGTGGCTGGGGCGGAGCTTGTTCCTGGGGCAGAACGATATGATACTTTTGGATGATCGTCAGTCTGAGCTCATCTTTACTGGCATAGGCCACTTTTCGATTGCTTTGGTTTGGCATCTGGAAAGGCTGTCCGAACTGAATGCCCCATTTGAAGTACAGCTTGAGCCGCACCATCATGGGATGAACGCCTGTCTTCATGACCACGAACTGACCACTGGGCATCGACTTCAATTCATCCACCGTCATCAGCGGCCGCTCGATCATCTGCAAGGACTGGGATGGATCATGATTGGAGCGTGACACAGAGCCG
>JAFVAS010000035.1 GCA_017480395.1 Oscillospiraceae bacterium
AAGGTGCGGGGCGGCTCCCTGCTTCCAGAGATCAGCGCAGAGTGGATTCTGGAGGAGATGGATCATCTGGACACCCGGGCGCACGATCCCTATTTGCCCCTTTCTCCCGAAGAGCGGGAGTGCCTTCGCTCCTATATCCCCTACTGGCGGGGAAAATCCCTCTTTGACCAGATTCAGCGCATGGTGCCCGAAGCGCTGAAGGCCTACGACCATGTGGCGGTGTCCAGCATGGGCTTCAGCGAAAACGGCCACCACTTCTGCCATGTGGCCATCGACTACGCCGAGCTGCTCTCCATCGGACTGGAGGGCATGCGGGATAAGGTGCGTCGGGAGCAGGAGAAGCTGGATCCCGGTAAATTTGAGGACCTGCACAAGGGGCATCTTCTCGAAGCCATTCTGGAGTGCTATGAAGGGGTGGAGACCTTCGCCCGGCGCTACGCCGATCTGGCCGCGGAGCTGGCCGCCAAAGAGGCCGACCCGGTGCGCCGCACGGAGCTGCTGGAGATCGAGCGGGTGTGCCGAAAGGTGCCCCTGCATCCGGCGGAGAGCTTCCGGGAGGCCCTCCAGTCCTGCTGGTTCGTCTATGTCTGCCTGATGGTGGAGGGATGGGGGGCCGGCATGTCCCTGGGCCGGGCGGATCAGTATCTCTATCCCTACTATCGATCCGATCTGGATCGGGGCGCGTTGACCCGGGAGGCGGCGGGCGAGCTGCTGAGCCTGCTGTTCATCAAAATGAACGGCGTGCTGAACCCCCAGGCGGAGGTGGTCTCCACCATGATGAGCGGCTCCCCCACCATGCAGGGCGTCACCATCGGCGGGGTCAACGCCGCCGGCGAGGACGCGGTCAATGAGCTGTCCTATCTCTTCCTGGAGGCGGAGGCCTGCGTGGGCCTGGTGAACGAGGATCTGGTCGTCCGGGTCAGCCCCCAAAATCCCCGCTCCTTCCTGATCCGGGCCTGCGAGGTGGCCCGGGAGCTGAAGGGAAAGCTGAAATTCGTCAGCGACACCACCACCATCCAGGCCCTTGTCTCCACCGGCCTTTCGGCGGAGGAGGCCAACGGCTACATCTCCACCGGGTGCCACAATCCCACCATTCCCGCCGTCACCCACGACATCGGCGGCTCCAGCTTCAACTACGCCCTGATCCTCGATCTGCTGCTCCACCGGGGCGTCTCCCCGGTGACCGGCCAGCAGTTGGGCATCGACCTGGGCGACCCCCGGAAATTTGACACCTTTGAGGCGCTGACCGACGCCTTCGAGCGGGAGTTCGAGTATGTCATGCGGCGGCTGTTCTACTTCAAGAACGCGGACCTCTCCCTCTACGAGCAGATGCCCTGCCCCCTGCTCTCCTCCTTCTACAAGGGCTGCATGGAGCGGGGGCTGGACATCAACGAGAACGGGGTCAAGCTCACCACCCACACCAGCGCCTTTGTCGGTGTGCCCAACGTGGGGGACAGCCTCGCCGCCATCAAAAAGACGGTCTACGACGACAAAACCCTGACGATGGAGCGCATCCTCAACCTGATCGACAACGATCTGGAGGGGGACGACGAAGCGCTCTTCCTGCTGCGTCGGGCCCCGAAATTTGGGAACAACGACCCCTATGTGGATGATATCACCCGGGATGTGCTGGCCCGCTCCTGCGACTATCTGCATACGCACACCTCCTACCGGGGCGTCAGGACCACGGCGGCCTGCCTGGCCATGACCATCAACATCCCCTTCGGCCATGTGGTCGGGGCCCTGCCCGACGGGCGGAAGCGGGATCTGCCCCTCTCCGAGGGCGGCATCTCCCCCTATCAGGGCAGAAATACCAGGGGCTTCACCTCCACCCTGGCCTCCGTGGCCCACCTGGATCAGGTGAAGCTCTCCCACGGCTCCATTCTGAACGTGCGCATGTCCGCCAAGGCGGTGGACTCCCGCTCCGGCCTTGAGAAGTTCGCGGATGCGCTGCTCACCTTCTGCGAGACCGGCGGCGACCTGGTGCAGTTCAACTTTGTGGATGGCGACGTGCTGCGGGACGCCCAGATCCATCCGGAGCGCTACCGGGACCTGCTGGTTCGGGTGGCGACGTACAGCGCCTACTATGTGGAGCTGAGCCGGGAGCTGCAGGACGACATTATCCGGCGCTTTGAATTCGACCGTATTTAAGAGGTGACACCATGAGCGAGACCGCCCTCATTTTCAATCAGGTCAACGGCTCCTTTGTGGACGGCTGGGGCATTCGCACCACCATCTTTCTCAAGGGCTGCCCCCTGCGCTGCAAGTGGTGCTGCAACCCGGAGGGGCAGGGCTTCGCCCCCCAGCTGCGCTATCTGGAGGCCCACTGCAGCGGCTGCGGCAACTGTCTGTCCGCCTGTCCCGCCGGGGCGATCACCCTGGCCGAGGGCAAAGTCGTGATCGACCGCAGCCGGTGCGACAACTGCGGCCGGTGTGAGCAGGTCTGCTGGCAGGAGGCCCTGCGCATCACGGGCCAGCCCCAGTCCGCCCAGGAGGTCTTCCAGTCCCTCCTGCGGGAGAAGCCCTTCTTCGACCGCTCCGGCGGCGGCCTGACCATCGGCGGCGGGGAGGCCACCTGCTTCCCGGCCTTCTGTCTGGAGCTGATCGAGCTGTGCCACGGCGCGGGCATCCCCGTCGCCATAGACAGCTGCGGCTATATGGCGGGCAGGGACAGCTTCCGGGTGCTGGAGGCCGCCGACCTGGTGCTCTTCGACCTGAAGGGGATGGACCCGGCCCGGCACAGGGCCAACACCGGCGTGGACAACGCCCCCATTCTGGACACCTTCCGCCGCCTGACGGAGCTGCAAAAGCCGGTGATCGTCCGCCTGCCCGTCATCCCCGGCCACAACGACAGCCCGGAGGAGCTAGCGGCGGTGACGCAGCTGCTGTCCCGCTCCCCGAATGTGGCCCGGGTGGACGTGCTGCCCTATCACACCTTCGGCCGGGTCAAATATGACGAGCTGGGTATGCCCTATCCGATGGGGGACGCCGCCGCCCCCCTGTCCGACGGCGATGTGGCCGGACTGGTCGATCAATTGACGTCCGCCGGACTGCGGGTGCAGATCGGCGGGTGAGCCAAATGGGGGCCGGAGTGCCCCAACCAGGAAACGAGGTGCCTTTCTATGCATTTTTTCTTTGACTGCTCCAGCATCCAGAGGCTGCGCCGGGCTATGCTGGTGAAGCCGACCGTCTGTGTGGAGCGGGCCAGGCTGATCACCGAGTCCTACCGTCAGACGGAGGGGGAGC
>JAFVAS010000036.1 GCA_017480395.1 Oscillospiraceae bacterium
ACAGCCTCAACAAGGCCATTCTTCGGCTGATTCCCCTGCACCGCCTGGGCACCGCAGACGAGCTGGCCTCCGCCGTCTTCTTCCTGTCCAACGACGATTCCCGCTTTATCACCGGGATCGAGCTTCCGGTCAACGGAGGTATGTTCACATAAGCAAAAAATCACTGTGCCGCCCTTGGCAGCACAGTGATTTATTCCTGTATTTCCGTCAGTTCTGATCCGATTGGATGGGCCGCGTGACACAGATGCGCTCAAAGATCATGCGAAGCTGGTCAAAATATTCCTCAACGGAAAGCCCGGGGATCCGATTTGTCTCATAGATCGTCATCGCGGTGGGGATCGCACCGCCGATGAACCCAGCGAGGACATTGACATCGATCTCCGTCTCGATGCCCTTGCTCCGATCATCATTCGCTTTGCGCAGAATGGCATTGCGGATCTGCGCAACCAGAATATCGGTATAGGGTTGCCTGGACTTGCTGTTGAGCAGCCGCCGCACCATTTTGGGGTGCTCCTGATAATTGCGGAGGTAGCTGCGGCAGATATTCAGGCAGTATTCCGCCATGGTGATGTCCTGGGGCGGAGCATTCTGCTGGAGGTTTGTGCTGCGCTGGATATTGTTCATCACATAGGCGAAGAATTCGTACTTGTCCGCAAAATGCTTATAGAAGGTGGCGCGGCGCACCATGGCCTTTTCGCAGATATCCCCCACGGTGATATCTTCGATCCACTTGGTCTCGCTCAGCTCAAAGAAGGCAGTTTCCAGCGCCTTCCGGGTTTTCTGCTTGCGCAGGTCGGACTTGGGCCGCTCCTTCTTCTCCGGTGCAGGCGCCGCTGTGGTCTCTGCCGGGGTCACATTCTCCTGCTCTGCCATCGCTCTCACCTCCGTCACCACTGACAAATTTTAAACAGATTATATCGCATCACTACACGCTTTGTCAAACGACATAAAATGGGAAAAATATGAGAAAAGAATCAACAATTACCGCGTCAAAACGCTCTGCCGCCCTGATCGGCGTCTGTGTGCTGTACCTCTACAGTATGCTCTACACCTTCGCCCTGCCCGTCATGTACCCCTCCATGCTGAGCCGGTACAGCCTGATGCCCTATTACGCTCTGTTCGGCGTCATCTCCGTCTCCATGTCCTGTGTGTCCACCCCCCTGGGCGGCAAGCTGTGCGACACCGTGGGCCGCAAGCGGCTGTTTCTGATCACCGGCACGCTGCGCCTGGTGCTGATGTTCCTGTGCGGCATCCGCACCACCCCGCTGGTGTTCAGCGTCCTCTATCTGAGCTCCTCCTGCATCTCCGGGTTCATGTATGCCATCCCCCTGGCCATTCTCAGCGATCTGACCACCCCGGAGGAGCGCCCCCGCTACTTCGGCTATTTCGGCGCCATCACCGGGGTCTCTCTGCTCAGCGGCATCCTGCTGGGCGGGATCATCACCGACCTGTTCGGGCCCTTCTCCATGTTCTTCCTGTTCATCCCGATCCTGTTGGCCGCCATGGTTCTGATCGGATACGGATACACCGACCGCGCCGGCGCCGCCCGCGTCTCCCTGGACGCTCCGGGCTGCCTGCTGATGGCCCTGTGCCTGGCCTCCCTGGTGATTCTGTGCAGCTTCGGCGGCTCCGCCTTTCCTTGGATCTCCTGGATCAGCGGGGGACTGCTGGCGGGATGCGTGGTCTTTTTCCTCCTGTTCCTTCGTCGGGAGCGGCACTGCTCCGACCCGCTGCTGGATCTGAGCATTTTCTCCGACCGGAACTTCGACCTCTCCTTCGCCTGCGGCTTCCTGATCGCCCCCATGGTCAGCCTTTGCTCCGGCTACCTGGTGCTGTTCGGACAGGTGGCCCTGGGCCTGTCCTCCACCGTCAGCTCCACCCTCGCCCTGCCCAAAAACATCATCTATCTGATCCTGCCCACCTTTCTGGGTATCTGGGTCTCCAAAAACGCCGGCCGCTACCGTCTGTCCTTCCTCGGCTGCGGCGGTCTGATCGCCCTGGCCGGAGCGCTGGCCTCCCTCTGGAGCGTCCAGACCGGCATTCTGACCATCTATCTGGTCATGATCGTGTTCGGCCTGGCCACCAGCTGCCAGAGCATCTCCATGCAGCCCTATATGCAGCTAACGGTCTCCCCCGCCCGGATCGGCATTGCATCCTCCCTGATCTCCTTCTCCACCACCCTGGGTTCCACCCTGATCGGCGCCGTCAACACCATCTACTTCAACGCCCGCTACTCCATCGCACGCAATGTGCCCGAGCCGCTCCGGCAGGCCATGAGCGGCGAACAGCTCAATCAGCTCATCGCGCCGGACACGCTGAAAAACGCAGACAGCCTGGCCGCCCTGCGAAGCACGGTTCCGGAGGAGCTGGCAGCACTCTTTGACACGGCGGTTCTGAACCTGCGCAGCGCCTGCGCCGACGTCTTCCGGCTGATGGCGGTCATCACCGCCGTCTCCGGCCTGCTCATTGTGCTCCTGACGCTTCTGCTGTGCCGCAGACGGCCCCAGCCTGTACCACCCGATCCCAAATCTGCAACATAATATGGAGGTCAATACCATGAGCTATCAATTTGGACACCCCGAAACCAAGTCCATCGGCACCAACGGCGCCGGAGATCTGTTCGCCGGCAAGCGCTGCCTGATCACCGGAGCCTCCTCCGGCATCGGCTACGGCCTGGCGGAGCGGCTGCTGCAGCGGGGCGCCGCCGAGGTCTGGCTCTGCAGCCGGAACGAGGAGCGGATCCGCTCCGCCGCCGAGAAGCTGAACGCCGCCTACGGCCGGGTCCGCTGGCGGGCGGTGGACGTCTGCGACGCCGAGGGACTGCAAGGCTATCTGGATGACATGGCCCTTCACGGCCCCATCGACTATGTCTTTGCCAACGCCGGCGTCAGTGCCGCAAGCGCCTTTGAAAAGACCACCCGGGCCGAGTTTGACCGGGTCATGGAGCCCAATTTCTACGGCGTTTTCAACGCCGATCAGGCCGCCCTCTCCCACATGCTGCGCCAGGGCCGTGGCCACATTCTGAACGTATCCTCCATGGAGGGCTTCTTCGCCAACGGCTATCACTCTGCCTACATCGCCTCCAAGTTCGCCGTCATGGGGCTGACGGAGGCCCTGCGCTATGAATACGCCGAGCGCAACATCCAATTCTCCGTGATCTGCCCCGGGCCCGTGGTGTCCAACATCTGGGGCCGGGATGAAACGGGGGAAATTCACCCGGAGTACCAGGCTC
>JAFVAS010000037.1 GCA_017480395.1 Oscillospiraceae bacterium
ATCACTCAAACCGCCTTTCCACTCTTCTGCGTATCAGGGAGAACAGAAGCGCAAAGCCGCACACCACCACAAAGAAAATCACCAGCAACGTACAGGCGTTGCCCATCTGTAAGTAGTTAAAGGCGTAGGTATAGGTCAGAATATTCAAATTTTCCGAGGCATAGCCCGGGCCACCGGTGGTTGTGGTGTAGATAATATCAAAGGTTTTCAGCGCATCAATCATACGAAGGAGCACTGCCATCAAAATCGTCGGGGTCAGAATCGGCAGGGTGACATGCCAAATCATCTGGAGCTCATTGGCGCCGTCAATGCGGGAGGACTCGACCACGGAGTCATCCATGCCGCTCAGGCCTGCCAATACAATCAGCATGATGTTTGGCGTCCACTGCCAAATATCAATGATAATCAGCGACATCATAACCGTCGATGCGCTGCCCAGCCAGGTGGAGGTCGGCAGGCCGAAGAAGGAGAGCGCGTTGTTGGCCAGGCCGATGGTGGGGTCGTAAATCAGCTTCCAGAGAATGCCTACCGCCACAGGGGTGGCGACCATGGGCATAAGGAAAATGGTTCGGATGACGTTGCTGGCCCGCTTGATCTTATTCAGCATCAATGCAAAGGTTACACCCAGCGCAGTCTCGATGGAGACGGCGACAAAGGTGTACCAAATGGTACGCCAAAGGGCGTTGCGGAACCGAGGATCACCAAAGAAATCGATAAAGTTTGCGAATCCGACAAATTCCGGAGAAATCTTGGCCGACATCTTCCAGTCAAAGAATGCCAGGCGCAAAGTATAGAACATCGGATAGGTCACGCAAACCAGTATGAATAAAATTGTGGGAATGGTCAGAACATACTTGGCATTTTTGTTCAAAAAGCTGCCAACTTTTTTCATGCTGGGTTCGCCCCCTCTCTTCACAAGGATCGGCTCCGTTCAATCGGGGTACGCCCGGAGCGGATGCTCCAGGCGTACCCATGTGGTTTAAAACATATCAGGTGCGCATGACAGATTACTCAGCGTCCAGCAGTTTCTGGACATAGTCGTTGACGCTGTCAGCCTTAGCCTGTAGCTCCTCATCGCTGGCCCCCTCAATGGCAAGGGTCAGCAGCTCGCCGATCTTGGCGCGGGCATCGGAGCCCTCGACCATGACAGGACGGTCATAGGAGACGGCGTTCTCGTTGGCGTTGGTGGCGATGATGACATCCAGCAGCTCGGTGGGATAGGCGCCGGTGGCATCGGGATTCTCCCAGGTGGAGGTACGGGCGCTGGAGTTACCGGCGATCATGCCGTCCACGTCCATCTCCTTGCTGGTCGCCCACTTAATGAACTCCCAGGCAGCGCCCTGGTGCTCGGAATAGCTGTTGATGCCCAGGCCCCACGCGGTGATGTTGAAGGGGGTGGAGCCGAAGGGGCCGGCGGGGAACATGCTGTAGCCCACGGAGTCATAGATCAGAGAGGAGGACTCATTGGTGGCATAGGCATACTGGCTGTCGCAGTCGATACGCATGGCGGCAGAGCCCTGGCAGAACAGGTTGGAGGTGTCGGTCCAGCCATAGTTCTGGCTGCCGGGGGCGCAGTAGTCGTTGATCAGCATGGCATAGTACTTGATGGCCTGGAGGAACTCGGGGGTGTTGACCAGAGCGGTGCCATCCTTGAAGAAGTCGCCGCCGAAGGCATACAGGAAGCCGGCGAACTGGGTGATGGCGGCGTTGCCCTCACCACGCAGCGCCATGGCATAGACACCGTTGGCGGGGTCATTCAGCTTGTCGCACATCTCGATCAGCTCTTCAAAGGTGGTGGGGCCATCGGTGTAGCCCGCCTGTCCCAGCAGATCCAGGTTCAGGTAGACGATCTCGCGCTCGGTCATGTAGGGGATGCCATAGGGAACGCCATTGACGTCGCTGGTGGCCTCACGGGAAGCCTGGAAGAAATCCTGATAGTCAAAGTCAGGATCAGCGGTAAAGGATGACAGATCCTGCAGCCATCCGTTGTTGATGTACAGAGTGGAGTCCTGGAGCGGACGATAACCAAAGACATCCACATCGCCGCTCTCGCCAGCGCAGCTGACAGAAACCTTCTGGGAGACCTGGGAGTCTTCCAGCTCCTCGATCTCGACATGAATGCCTGTGGCTTCCTCAAACTCACCCACCTTGGCAACCACATTGTCCATAAAGGCGGAGGTGCACACGACCACGCTGATGGTGGTGCCAGCGTAGGGCTGATCGACGCCATCTCCGCTGCCGTCAGGAGCGGCCGCGCTGGAGCTGCCGCAGGCAACAAGGCTCAGCGCCATGACCAGCGCAAGGATCAAAGCAAGTGTCTTTTTCAGGTTCATGTTGATTCTCCTTTTTGCATATTTTATTTTTGAACGCTCAGCAGCTCCCGGTTCACGATATTGTGGCAGGGCAGACTGTTCAGCACTTCAAACACACCGGTGAGGGCTTCGTTAACCATATTCTTTCGGGCTTCCAGCACATTGCTTCCGATATGGGGTGTAATGACCACATTTTCGATGGATGCCAGCTCGGCGGAGACATGGGGCTCATGCTCAAAGACGTCTGTTGCGGCGCCCCGGATCTCCCCGGTATTCAGCGCGGTCACCAGATCGGGCTCACTCATGACCGGCCCCCGGGCTGCGTTGACGAAGTAAGCCGTCTTCTTCATGCGCCGGAACGCGGCCAGATCAATGATATGATGGTTCTCAGGGGTATATGGCATATGGCAGCTGATGACGTCTGCGGTAGCCAGTACCTCATCGAAGGGGAGATACTTCGCCTCCAGGGCGGCCTCCTCCTCGGGGGATTTACGGAAGGGGTCATAGTAGATCACGTTCATGCCGATGCCCTTGCAGCGCCGGGCCATGGACTGTCCGATGCGGCCAAAACCCAGGATTCCCACGATCTTGCCATAGAGCAGGATATCCCGATCGAAGAACATGGCAGGGTGACACACCTTTTCCTCTCGGAGCGCCTTGTCGTACATGACCACGCCCTTGGCGATGGCCAGCATGATGGCAAAGGCCAGCTCTGCAGTGGGTTCAGTCACCGTGGTGGGCGTGTTCACCACATAGATTCCTTTTTCGGTGCAATAGGGCACCTCGATGTTGTCGTAGCCGACGCCGAAGTTGGCCACCACCTTCATGTTCTCCGCCAGGTCGATCAGCTCTCGCCGGAAGGGGAAGGCGGAGATGGTGAACATCGCGTCAAATGTGGGAATCATCTCCTTCACCTCATCCATGGTGAAGTTGACCTTTTCCCCATCCGGGACTGTGATCTCGAATTTCTCACGGAAGGGGGCCAGAATCTCCTCTGGAATCCAGCCGGTAATCAGCAGCTTGTACATTGGCACTCATTTCCTTTCAAATTTGCGGGCCATGCCCAGAGCATTTCCCGCTGCGATCCGAATCCAGTCGTACTCGTAACACAGGAACACAAAGTCGATTCCCATCTCTGTCCACAGGTTCAGTGCCCGCTCCGTGGGCTCCGAGGAGATGCCGCAGGGAATTCCCCGCCGATTGCAGGCGGCAAAGACCTTGCGGATCTGGTTCAGATTCCGCTCATCATAGATCTGGCCCAGAATTCCCAGGGAGCCAGAGAGGTCAAACTGCCCCACAATGACGGCGTCGACGCCAGGCACATCCAGAATCTCTTCCACATGATTCACTCCGTCAATGTGCTCGATCTGGAGAATCTTAAAGATCTGCCGATCTGAATTGGACAGGTATTCCGCCGTATCCACCAGGCCGTAGTTATTGGATCGGATCGGGCCCATGCCCCGAACTCCATCGGGCGGATAGGTGCAGGCGGCGATGGCATCCCGCGCCTCCTGGGCCGAACAAATCATGGGGATAACGATGCCGTCAACGCCCAATTCTAAAATCGGCTTGATGAGCACCGGGTCATTCCAGGGCACCCGGACGATGGCAGCTGCGCCGCCGGCCTGGGCCGCCATAGTGTGAAGGGTGGTCTGATACTTATCCAGATTCGAATGTTCGTTTTCAATCCAAAGCATATCAAAGCCCAGGTTGGCCAGAAGCTCCGAGATGCAGGGGTCCTGCGAGCGGATATGCGTTCCGATGGTCAGCTTGCCCCGGTTTTCCGCAAACTTCCGGTGCAGCCGTCCGACCTCATACATGGGTGCGACCTCCTTCCAGATGCGGGGGGATCATTCGTCCTCCCCCATTTCCTCCTCCTGGAGCTCGATGACCGCCCGGGTACTGCGGAAGCCCTTGGGGTGATAGGGCTTGGCCCCGTATCGGACAAGGATGCGGCGAAAGAAGATGTTGACGACATATGCAACCAGGGAACAGCCGCCGATGACCCAGAGCGGGATCAGTTGCCAAACCGCCGTGGCCGCAAGCGCGGTGAGGAGCAACAGCGCCAGGATCAACACCGTGCTGACCAGATGCCGGAGGGCTATCAGACAGGAGACCCGGAACAGCCCCAGGGTCGTGTTTTCAAACTGGGCCAGCAAG
>JAFVAS010000038.1 GCA_017480395.1 Oscillospiraceae bacterium
CAATCGGATGCTGATCGGTGACGACGAGCACGGCTGGTCCGACAACACCGTCTTCAACTTCGAGGGCGGCTGCTATGCCAAGTGCATCAACCTCTCCGCCGAGGGCGAGCCCGAGATCTACAACGCCATCCGCTTCGGCTCCGTGGTGGAGAATGTCATCATGGACGACGTCACCCGTCTCCCCGACTATGACGACGGCCGCCTGACCGAGAACACCCGCGTGGGCTATCCCATCACCTATATCCCCAACGCCGCCATTCCCGGCATCGGCGCCACCCCCAAGACCGTCATCTTCCTGACCGCCGACGCCTACGGCGTGCTGCCCCCCATCTCCAAGCTGGACTTGAACCAGGCGATGTACTACTTCGTCTCCGGCTTCACCTCCAAGCTGGCCGGCACCGAGCGGGGCATCACCTCCCCTGTCCCCACCTTCTCCAGCTGCTTTGGCGAGCCCTTCCTGCCCCTGGACCCCTCCATCTACGCCGCCATGCTCAGCGAGAAAGTGCAGAAGTCCGGCGCCAACGTCTATCTGGTCAACACCGGCTGGAAAGGCACCGGCAAGCGCATGAAGCTCTCCTACACCCGCGCCATGGTGACCGCCGCCCTGACCGGCACCCTGGAGCGCGCCGAGTTCGTCACCGATCCCTATTTCGGCGTCAGCGTTCCCACCTCCTGCGAGGGCGTTCCCAGCGAGCTGCTGATTCCCGAGAACACCTGGGAGGACAAGGAGGCCTATGCCGCCAAGGCCAAGGAGCTGGCCAAGTCCTTTGTGGAGAACTTCAAGAAGTACACCCACATGTCCGACGAGGTCGTCGCCGCCGGCCCGAAGGCGTAAGCGAACCGAAATAACCCAAAATCACCCAAGCACAGCAAAATCCCCGCCTTATCAAAAAGGCGGGGATTTTTGATTTGACGAAATGGCTTAATCAAGCGGTTCCTCATCCGGCTTCTCTTCCGGCTTCTTCTCTTGCTTTTTCGCCTTCTTCCGCTTCTTCCGGCGGGAGATCAGAAGGATCACAACCACCACGATCACGGCAAAGAGCAGCAGGCCGAGAATATGGCTGGCGACCCAGATCACAAAGTCTCCGCAGCCCTCCACAAAGCCGCGCACACCGCGCTGGAAGCCCCGTGCCAGGCGCTGGCCAAAGGTGTCATCCACGCCCTCCTGCACCGCCAAAACCTCGTCCAGGGACAGATAGACCGTGGAGTAGCCCAACAGGCTGTCGTAGTGCCGGATCTGACCGGTGTAGTCCTCCAGCTGATACTCCGCCTCGGACAGGGCGCTCTCAATGGTGATGATGTCCTCCATGTCCTCCGCCTGGGCCATCAGCTCGTTGAGGCGCTGAATCTTGATCTCCAGCGTGTTGATCCGCCGCTCCAGGTCAAAATACTGCTCGCTGATGTCCGTAGAGCTGACCGACTGATAGACCAGGGTGGAGGCCGCGCTGTCGGACACCGCGTTCAGAAAGGCGCTGAATTGGCCGCTGGGGATGCGAATGGTGAAGGAGGCATCCCGGGTGGAGGAGTAGTGGTAGACCTCCTGGCTCTCGATATAGCCCCCGAACCGGGCAACCAGCTCCAGAAGGGCGCTCTGGGCGGCGTCAAAATCGGTGGTCTGGAGGTTCACACTCCCGGTGTAGAAGATCTTGGCGTCGGTGCTGGGGGCGGTGTCCGGGCTGACGTAGACCCCGTTGGAGGACGAAGCGCTTCCCGTTGACTCATACTCATAATACGACTCATCCGACACCGGCGTTTCCCATGCGGCGTCATAGTTAGGCGCGGCTTCCGCCGGTGACGCCGTGTCATAGGCGGCAAAATTACCGGAGGAGCTGCTCCCGCAGGAGGCGGCGGTCAACAGCAGGGCGGACAGGGTGAGCACAGCAAGCAGCTTTTTCAGTTTCATGGTGTAAAAACTCCTTTCCATTTTCCTTTCTAATGGATCAGACGAAAATTGAGAAAAAAAGTTCCCATCAGACGTATAAATTTTTCAGAAAAATTCATGCTGTTCCCGAGGGAGGGATTTGAGATGAGCAAAAAGAAAAAGAAGCAGAAACAACGCACGCTGCCCCTGGAGCGGATGCCCCAGATCTCCAACGTGGTCTCCACCACCGACTGCACCGGACTGATTCCCGGCGCTTCGCTGGAGGAGGACGAGGTGGCAAATGAGCTGAGCCTGTACTCCAACTCCCTGCCGCCGGTCTGGAACGACAGCGACCTGACCCCGAACCCGTGAGAGAGACCGAAAGCCGCGCCCAAAAGGCGCGGCTTTTCCTCAGTCAATGGGCCGCTCCATCAGATACAGCGGCACGACGGAATCCTCCGCCATGCCGATTTTCACAAACCCGTTGCGGCAATAAAAGCGATAGGCCCGCTCATTCTCCGGCGCACAGCGCAGGCGCAGGCACCGGCGGCCCAGAGCGCGGTAGACGCTGATGGCCTGGCCCAGCAGCTGGATGCCGCTGCCGTGGCATCGGTGCGCCGGATCGAGGTAATAGAACGGGATGGCACCGACCCCCTCGTCGGCTCCCTTCTCAAAATCCAGCTCCAGAATCCCCGCCGCGGCATCACCGTGCATGACCATCAGCACCGCGCCGGAATCGTAAGCGCTGTGGGCCAAAGCGGCGCGGAGAAAGTCATAGCCGTTGAAGTGCTCCATGGTGCCGTGGCTGCTCAGCCAGCCCTCCCGGCGGTAGTCCACCTATTGCGACCGCTCCTTTGCGGCATCCCAGGGACGGAACCAGAACATATTGGGGGGCGCCTGTTTCCGCTCGGACACGTCCGTATTTGGGCGCACGGCCCTTTGCATGACCTTGTCCGTCAGGTGATCGGAATCGTTATACCAGGACACCCGCAGATCGTCCCCCTCCGCCTCCACTCTGGAGACAGCGGTATTAAAGCCCTCGTGGAGGTAGGCGGGGCTTCCGGTCAGCCGGGTCAGCAGCAGTCGGAGGGCGGTGCCATGGCTGACGACGCACACCGTCTCGCCGGGGTGCCGGGCCGCGATCTCCCGCACGGCGCGTTCCATGCGGTCTGTGACCTCCGCCATGCTCTCCCCGTCCTCGGTCTTCCAGTCCGGCGCACCGGTGGAGAAGCGCATCATCTCCTCCATGTGGGTGCGCATCAGCTCGCCGTAGGTCAGGTCCTCCCAGCTGCCAAAGCCGATCTCCCGCAGGTCGGGGCGGGTGTGCAGGGTCAGCCCCTTGGGGACATAGATGGCCTCGGCGGTCTGCATGGCCCGGCGCAGGTCGCTGGAATAGACCGCGTCCACCGGAATCTCGGCAAAGCGCCGCTCCAAACAGGCGATCTGCTCCCGGCCCTTCGCCGTCACCGGGCTGTCATACTGGCCGTGCACCCGGCCGAATACGTTTCCCTCCGCCTCCGCGTGGCGGATCAGATAGATGGTTGTCATAGGTGTCTGTACTTCCAATTATTCCTGTACTTCTCGTTCCAGATTGTCTTTGATGAAATGCCGAATGCTCCAGCAGGTCTTGCCCAGCCCATAGACAAAGGCCATGACGATGCCGGGGAGAATCTCCTGCGCCTTGCAGACATAGAGCAGAATCGCCGCCAGGATGGCCGGGCCAATGCAGTCCAGCGCATAGGCAAACCAATGGGTCTTCAGGTGATTTTTCAGGCGGTAGCGCCGCCGCTCCTGATCCGTCAAACCTGACATGACCGCGCCCCCTTACCAGGGCTGAACCTGGCCGGTCAGCTGGCTGACCCGCTCCAGCCCCTGCTCGGCGGCGATGGCGGCCAGGCCGTCCCGGACGCGGAGGGGGGCAAAGGGATCGGCAAAGCAGGCGGTGCCCACGGCCACAGCGGTGGCGCCCGCCAGCATCATCTGGGCCGCGTCCTCCCCCTTGGCGATGCCGCCCATGCCCAGCACGGGAATCCTGACGGCGTTGGAAACCTCCCACACCATGCGCACCGCCACCGGCAGCACCGCCGGTCCGGACAGGCCGCCGGTGTTCTGGTGGAGGACGGGGCGGCGGGTCTTGACGTCAATGCGCATGCCCCGCAGGGTGTTGATGAGGGAGACGGCATCCGCGCCGGCCCCCTCCACCGCCCGGGCGATCTCGGTGATGTCGGTCACGTTGGGGGACAGCTTGACCATCACGGGAACGGTGGAATGGCGCTTCGCCTGCTCCGTCACCTCGGCGGCCATCTCCGGCACCACGCCATACTGCAGCCCCCCGGCCTTGACGTTGGGACAGGAGATATTGACCTCAATCATGTCCACCCCGGCAGCGGAGAGCTTTTCGCACATGATGCCATATTCCTCCGGGGTGTTGCCGGAGATATTGGCAATGATCCGCAGGTCGTGCTTTTTCAGCTCCGGCAGCTCGTCGGCGATAAAGCCGTCCACACCGGGGTTTTGCAGACCGACGGAGTTCAGGATGCCCATGGGGGTCTCCGCAATGCGCGGGGGCGGATTCCCCTCCCGGCGCTGGAAGGTCAGGCCCTTGACGCAGATGCCGCCCAGCTCGTCGATGGGATAGAGCGCCCCATACTCCCTGCCGAAGCCGAAGGTGCCGGAGGCCACCACCACCGGGTTTTTCATCGTCATCCCGGCCAGGGTGACGGACATATCCACATTACGCATCCCAGCACACCTCCTCCGCCGCAAAGACCGGGCCGTCCTTGCAGACATGCCTGTAGGCCCCGTCGGCGCTCTTGCAGGCGCAGACCAGGCAGGCCCCGATGCCGCAGCCCATCCGCTCCTCCATGGAGACCTGACAGGCCACGCCGTGCCTGCGGCAGACGTCATAGGTGGTTTTGAGCATGATTCTGGGGCCGCAGGCCAGCACCGCGGCAACCTCCGGGTGCTCCGTCAGGGCGGCATCCACAATGTCGGCCACAAAACCGTGGACGCCGAGGGTGCCGTCGTCGCTGGCGAGATAGACCTGCTCACAGGCGCGTTGAAATTCCTCCACCAGCATCGCCCGCTCCGCGCTGCGGAAGCCCAGGCAGGCGATGGCCCCGGCGGGGGCACGCAGGGCGGTGTTCAGCATGGGGGGCACGCCGATGCCGCCGCCCACCACCAGCACCTTCCCCTCCGGGTAGGTGAAGCCGTGGCCCAGGGGGCCCAGCACGTCGAGGGTCTCCCCCGCGCTTCGCGCGGCCAGCCATGCGGTTCCCTCTCCCCGCACCTCAAAGACCACGTTGAGCCGGGTGTCCTCCACGCGGCAGATGGAGATCGGGCGGCGCAGCAGCAGCGCCTCGCCGCATTTGATGTTGACAAACTGTCCCACGGCGGCGGCTTTTGCCAGCTCACCGCACTCCAGCCAGATGGAGATGGCGTCGGCGTTCAGCCGCTCCACCGAGAGGATGGGGCATTCCTTCTGAACGGGCATGTTGATCTCTCCCCTTTACGCAAAATTCACAAAGCGGCAGATATCCTCCCGCATGGCGATGGCGGCGGCCCGGGCGGCCTCCTGATAGTCCAGCCCATCCTTGCCGGTCTTCTGCCAGGCGCACATGATGCCCCGGGAGGAGTTGACGATGGCCCCGCAGCCCCGGGCGTCGAAGGCATACTGCACATCCTCCGCCGTTCCCCCCTGGGCGCCGTAGCCGGGAACCAGGAAGAAGGTGTGGGGCAGCTGCGCCCGCAGGGTCTTGATCTGCTCCGGATAGGTCGCGCCGGTGACAGCGCCGATGCGGCTGTAGCCGTAAGCCCCGACAGAATCCCCGGCCCAATCCTGGGTCAGCTCACCCATGACCTCATAGATGTGCTTCTCGCCGCAGAGCTTATCCTGGAGCTCCACCGCGGACTGATTGGAGGTGCGCACCAGGACGATGACGCACTTGTCATATCTCTCGCAGTCCTTTAAAAACGGCCTGATGGCGTCCGCGCCCATATAGCCGTTGAGGGTGACGCAGTCCGCGTCAAAGACCGGCAGCGCCGTTGAGCCGACGACGCTTCTGCCCAGCCATGCCTCGCTGTATGCGGTGGCGGTGGTGCCGATGTCCCCCCGCTTGATGTCCGCCACGACATAGAGGCCCTTGCTCTTGGCGTACTGGATCGTGCGCTCCAGCAGCTCCATGCCCCGCCAGCCCAGGTTCTCATAGTAGGCGGACTGGGGCTTGACGGCGGGCACCACGTCGCACAGGGCGTCGATCAGCCCGCAGTTGAAGGTGTAGATCGCCTCCGCGCCGGCCTGGAGCGTCTCGCCGTACCGGGCGATGCTCTCCTTCAGGATATGGGGCGGCACATACTCCACCCGGGCGTCCAGCCCAGCGATGGTGGGGTTGCGTTTTTCGATGATCTTTTTCTGCAGAATATCAAAGCTCATGTCTCGTCTCCTCCGTCCTGATAGACAATGGTTCCGCCCACGATGGTATATTTCACCCTTCCCCGCAGCTTTGCGCCGTTGAAGGGGGTGTTGTGCCCTTTGGAGGCAAATTGAGCGGCGTCTACCACCCACTCCTCGTTGGGGTCAAAGATGGTCAGGTCGGCGTCGCTGCCCAGATTGATGGTGCCCTTGTCCAGCCCGAGAATGCGGGCGGGATTGACGGTCATCTTGGCGATGATCTCCGGCATGGACAGCTCCCCGGTGTGGTAAAGCCGCGTCAGGGTGATGCCCAGGGAGGTCTCCAGCCCCACCATGCCGCTGGGGGCCTGCTCCAGGGGGCGGGCCTTCTCCTCGGCGGAGTGGGGGGCGTGGTCGGTGACGATGCAGTCAATGGTGCCGTCCTTGACGGCGGCCAGGATCGCGTCCACGTCGTTGGAGGTGCGCAGGGGCGGGTTGACCCGGGCCATGGTGCCCTGGCGCAAAATCTCCTCCTGGGTCAGGGTATAGTACTGCGGGCAGGTCTCGCAGGTGATGCGCACACCCTTTTTCTTGTAGCGGCGCACGATGTCCACCGCCTTGCCGGTGGAGATGTGGCAGATATGTACCGCCGTGTCGGTCTCCTCGGCCAGCATGGCATCCCGCATGACCATGATCTCCTCCGCGATGGCGGGTCGGCCGGGGATGCCCAGCTGACGGGAGACCCGGCCCTCGTTGACGGCGTAGTTCTTCACCATCTCCGCGTCCTCGCAATGGGAGAGGATGACCATCCCCTCCCGGCTGGCGCAGATCAGGCCGTCCCGCATCAGGTTGGCGTTCATCACTGGGATGCCGTCGTCGGAGAGGGCCACAGCCCCCGCCGCCTTCAGCGCGGCGGCGTCGGTCAGGGCCTCCCCCTTCTCCCCAAAGGACAGCGCGCCGATGGGCAGGACACGGACTCCGCTGCCCTCCTTCGCACGGTCATAGACGTAGGCGATCATCTCCGGCGTGTCGATGGTCGGCTTGGTGTTGGGCATGCACGTCACGGTGGTGAAGCCCCCCCGCGCCGCGGCATAGGAGCCGGAGACAATGTCCTCCTTATAGGTCTGCCCCGGATCGCGGAAGTGGACATGCATGTCGATCAGGCCGGGGGCCACCATCAGGCCGGAGGCGTCCACCATCTGGGCGTCCTCCGCCTCCAGAAGTTCGCCCAGGGCGACGATCAGGCCGTTTTCCGCCAGAATATCCTGCTTGCGAATGGTATTCAACAACGGGTCGATGACGTCGCCGTTTTTAATCAAAAGCTTCATAAAAGAGAGCGCACCTCAATTCTCACACTACGATCAAAAGGTCACAATTTCGCTAATATATATTATACGTCACAATCGAGTGAGAATCAATGAAAATTCCCTTTTCCCTATAATTTGCGAAAAATCGGGCAATACTAGCGCCGTACTCGCAAAGGAGGGAGAACAAATGAGCAAAAGCACCGTCATGCGGGCCGTGGGCATCGGGATGGCCGTCGGCGCGGTCGCGGGCATGGCCATCGATCCCATGCGCCGCAGTCCGACCAAAAAACGGGCGAAAAAGGCGCTGCGCCTTGTGGCAAAGTGCGTGGATGACCTGACCGGGGCCATGGGCCTCTGATCGCAGCAAAAACCCAGCGGACATTTCCCTCCGCTGGGTTATATTTACATTCTGTGTCGAGCCGTGTTATAATAGGGGCAGTAAACGTGAGGGAGGGGTTTGTATGCGCCATCGTCCTGCCCTGATTTTGGTTTTATCGCTTCTGCTTCTGCTGTGCGCCTGCGGACAGCACGCCAATTCTGAAACGCGGGACGCCTTTCTCCGCCAGTCCACCCTCTCCGCCGGGATCGACTGCACCCTCTCCCTGGATGTGACCAGCGGCGGTGTCACCCAGCGGGAGGTCAACCAGACGCTGACCGGGGAGATGCAGGTGGATCTGGGCACCATGGCGTCCCACTTCTCCGGCACGCTGCGCACCGACCTCCCCTCCGGCGCACAGGAGAGCGCCATGGAGTGTTTCGGCTCCCAGGCTGGGGATGGCACACCCCTCAGCTATTTCCGCGTAGGCGACACTTGCTATTACGAACCCAATCAGCCCTATCTGCTCTCCTTTGTCGCCCTGCCGGGCCAGCTGGCCCAGGAACAGCTGACCAAACGCGACGGGACGGAACGCATCTCCGGCCAGGTCTGCGACGTCTATACCGGTTCCCTGTTCCCGGACGAGCCCGCCCAGCTCTTTGTCAGCGGCCTATCCCCCACCGGCATCTCGCTGGATGGCGCGCTGATGGATGTGACGCTCTGGGTGGAGTGCAGCTCCGCTCTGCCCGTCCGAATGACGATGCACTACGCCAACCTGGACGAGATTCCCGTCTCTTTTTCCGGGCAGGACGGGTCTGTCTTTACGCTCCATACGCTGGACTATACCATCGATTACCGCACCTATGGCACAGCAGTGGACACCGCTGTCCCAGAGGAAATCATAGCCCAGGCGGTGCCGCTGGAGCTTCTGGAGGAAACCTGGGCAGAAGATATAGAGCCCACCCTCAGCGACGAGGGCAACTACCTTCTTCGTGTTCCAACCTCCGACGTCTCCTGTGAAATCCAGGCGCCGGAACACATGCTACTGGATGAGCAGACCGCCGACCAGATCCGGTTCTACTATTTCTACGATGAACAGGACTGGGAGACAATTTGCTATTCCCTGCTCAGCGGCGTGACCGCCCAGGAGGAGGCGGGATACGCCGCCTCCCTGTCAACGATCTACGCCGGAACCGAAGGCGCGTCAGACATCAAGGACAAGGGAATCCAGTCGCTCTCCCTCGATGGACGCACTGTCTCCTATCAGGTCGTGACCCTGACGCTGGAGCGGGACGGGGTCAGATACGCCACGCGGGACGTGTTCTCCTGGCAGATGCTCGGGGAGCGTGATGTGCTGGAGGTAGAGCTGCTGGAGTACAGCGTCAGCGGCAAGTTTACCGACCTGGAGGATGAGCTGGCCTATGCCTGGGCGGCGGTGGTCGAGCCGTGATTCCACGTTGCGCTCAGAAGTTCGGCGACACTAGGTTTATCTAAGGGAAGGATATCCGTTTTCCGGCATGTACCAAACCGCTTCAAAATCCCAGCCGTGAACTGTATACGTCGCAGCTTCGCAGGCCTGCGCCTCGGAGATGGTGGGATAGCGATGTATCAACTGGAAGATCAACGAGCGATCTCCACCAATATCGTCGATGACAAAGCAATCCTCTCTCTTACCTGTGAATGAAACGGCATCGGAGAAGGACAGCAGCGGCGTCCCGTTCAATTGATCCAGCAGCACGGCGCAGTCCTTGATAAATCCTTCCTCGCCGCTGGCGGCGATGCCTCCCATGTAGAGGACATTCCCGGTCTTTTCCGACGAAAGTGATCCCGATACCCAGCAGCGCTGGATCGTGCCCCGATTCAACCAGGCCGCGATTCCGCCCACCATGGTGTTGGAGTCCTCTGCACAGGCAGAGATCTGAACGTCCGCATAGCAGTCCCGAATCTGGCAACCGCTGTCTACAATGGCGCAGATACCCGCAGCCCTTGCAAATCCTGTACCCTGCACCGAGGCCTCGACGGAGCCGATGAAGCTGCATCGCTCAATAACGCTGTCCTCCTTCATCCAACCGGCGATTCCCCCCGCCTGCGCGAATGCAGTTTCGCTTGTGGTCAGGTTCGCACGCACCGTCCCCACTACATTCAAATGGCAAATCGTTCCCTGGCTGATCACCCCAAAGAGACCCATTTCAAAGGTTGTTGTGCCGCTATAATTGATCTCCAAGCCTGTTATGGTATGTCCATTGCCATCAAAGACGCCAGTAAACGGAGCGCCCTCAGTACCAATGGGCACCCAGTTTTCACATTCGGAAAGATCGAGGTCTTGCATCAGCTTGTAGCGCCCCGAGGGGGCATCCCGGACTGCATCCAGCTCCTCCACAGAATAGATCGGTATATATGGCTCCAGCAAAATGTCATCCAGTGAGACGTTCTCCTCCCCCGGTGCGATGGAAATCGTAATGTCCTCCCTCGGGGTATAGTCCTTTGCGCTCACCGTGATGCCACACAGCCCGGAGGGCACATCTTTTACGGAAAAATACCCATTGCCGTCTGTCGTCCCGGTGCGGTCACAGTCCGCGACACGGCAGGTTATCTCGGCGCCGGAAATTGCCGCGCCGGTCTCGGAATCCAACACCCGACCGCTTACTGTGGACAATGTTAGGTCGATGTCAGTGGCAACATACCGATGGGAAAACACGTCCTTTGAAACCGTCTTGATAACTTCCCCGTTATAATACACGTCAATATCATGTACTCCTGGCTGCAGTTTATCGAAGTAGATGGTCTCCCCAGGCTCAACCCGTTCCACAAGTGCCCCACCGACCAGTTTCAAGGCAACCTTACTCAAATCCACCGTTCCATTGGATGAGGTCAGCCGGGCCTTGATCCCGCTGCACAGGGTGTAGTCCGATTCGCCGTATAGTCCGACGCTGCTGTTCTGATAGATGACTTTCCCATTTTCAACGATATAAGTGCTCCTCTCGTAGGTTTTTCCTGTTGTCCTCTTCAGATAAATCGCCATCCACTCTTCGGCCAGCTCCAACGCCTCTCCCGCCGTATGGAACACCGGGTCAATCTTCCCTGTTGACTGGCCGTCCTTGATTTCGAAGCCGTTTCCGTTCATATAGCACAAAATATTATTCATCATGAGGTCGCTGTACCATGTGTAAATTTCATCTGTTCCTCGATGATAAAACACGGTTTGAGCGCCACTGGTACAGAACGCCTTTGCCAGGTCATCGGTATAACCGCTTTTACACGTGTCCAGATATACCAGCGCCTGGTCGAACATCATCTGCCTGCGAACAAACTCAGAGGTAATTGCATAATAATATTTGCCTCCCTCTATACAAATTGTATACCGTTTTCCTGACATTCCTTCGGCAATTTCTGTGAGCTCCAGTCTGCTTGAGCGTTCAGCCGTAAGCAAAACCGGTCCTACGGATGAAACATAATTTCCATGTCCCACCCATAACAGCATCTGTGAAAACCAGGGCATTGCGGCCATATTTACCAAGGTTACTGCATTTTCGTTATATGTCGTGATAGAATCATAGTCACCAATCTTATCCATAATACTCTCTCCCGAAAGCCTGGCCACAGGACTCCACACATCTCCCAGATGATAGCTGGATTGATTCGGCGTTTTCACAAAAGGCTGTACAGCAAGGATGCTGCTCTCCCCCACAGAGGAAACCCCTTCCTGCTTTGCTGCGTAGAAACAGGTCAAGCAGGAGTCAAACTCCATGTAGATCAGATCGTCGGTGCGCTCATAATAGACTATGACGCCCTGGTCAACCAGGGATTTCACATACGTTTCTACCGCATCGAGAGCAACCTGGCGATCCTTCGCATCGTTGATATATCCAGCGCTATCCGTAAAAGGTGACGCGACGTCCCCAATGGCATCCAGCGCCGCCTCAAATTGCGCCATCTCCTCCTCGGTCAGCTGCGCCTCCGGCGAGTCCTCCGGCACCCACCCTGCGTAGAGAACAAGGTCGCCCCGAATCTTCCGCGTGAAGTCATAGGCATCATTCCCATCCGCATCCGTATACCACCCGGTAAAACGCTGCCCTTCACACGCCGGAAATGGCGGGCGAGAAACCGTGTGCCCTCTCAGTACCCGCTGCTCCTCTGGAAGATAGTATGCTCCTTCGCCGCAATCAAAGCTGACCGTATAGGTGAACAGGGCTCGGCACACAAATAATCCACCCACCCCAATCATGGCCAGAACAAGTATGACAACAATCGGCAGCAGCCATTTCCTGCCATGTGTTTTCGATTCACTTGTTTTAACATTTTGTTGTTCCATACCCATCTCTCCTAATAGATTGTTCCGAACGGAATCATCTCCATGGTGCGAACCTCCCACACATTTGATGACCGATTTATCTTCGCATCATCAATTCCCCGGAGTACTTCCCGCCGCCGAACACCAGGCCAGCTATTTTCCCCTGTTCCTCGGCATCAAACGAAGCAGCAAACGTCCAGGCAAGTCTTGTCGATCTGCAAGATGCTCTTGGAGGGTTTGGACACGGTAATCCTCGCACTTATGGGCGATTATCTGCATTCCAATCACCGCCTAATTATGGATATAATTCATTATAATAGACATTTACCCCCGAGACAAGCTCGATATTTATCTGTTCCACCAAATTTATGTATCCATCAGGTCAGTCCATGACATAGAAAAAGGCGGCAGCTTCCCTTGGGAAGCCGCCGCCTTTCATGCCCATAGCGGGGCTCAAAACAACTATAATGTGGATTTATCTCTTCCTGAAAAGCGGCATATCAAATTCGTCCCTGCCCACCTCAAGAAAGCCGAGGGATTTCCAGAATCGAATGGAATTCTCCTTGGTGCTGTTCAGCTCGTAATATTGTGCGCCGTCCTCCCGCGTATATCGCTCCAGCGCCTCAAAGCAGTCATGGCCGGTTCCCTGCCCTCTGTATGGGGGAAACACCCAAAAATCAAGGATAAAACACTTCCCGTCCTCGCTCTGATAGGTATTATACTGCGCCGCTCCGATTCGGACTCCCTCCCGGAGGAAATAGAGCATATGGTGCCGATCCTTTTCGCGAAGCATGTGGGATCTGATGATTCCCCTGTATTCAGGGCCAGAGAAATAATCGATTTCTTCCCTGTCAGTAATAATCTCATCCCCGATTAAATACTGCAAATGAATGTTCCAAAAGTCGTCAATCCGCTCCACGGGGATCTCTTCAAGCTTGATCATTTTGGCACCTCACAGGATAGATCATTGAAATGGAAAAGAAAAAAGTCCTACCACGAACATGGCAGGACTTTTCTTGGCGCAGAAGGAGGGATTCGAACCCTCGAAACGCTATCAACGTTTACACGATTTCCAATCGTGCGCCTTCGACCACTCAGCCACGTCTGCATCCAGAGTGTAGTGCTCGACTACATTGTGACGGGGAAGGCGCAACCTTTGTCACAACAGTAGTTATTATATCAGGTTTTCTCCATTCGTCAAGGGGTAAATCCAATTTTTTTACACGTCTGCACTGACAGAAAACGGGCCGCCGAATGCTCCGGCGGCCCGTCCTTGGATCATGTTCGGATGTTTTCCGAATTATGCCTCTTTCTTCTGCAGGTACTCGTCGATGGCCGCGGCAGCCTTCTTGCCCGCGCCCATGGCCAGGATCACGGTGGCCGCACCGGTGACCGCGTCGCCGCCGGCGTAGACGCCCTCGCGGGTGGTGGAGACGCCGTCCTCGGTGACGATCAGGCAGCCATGCTTGTTGGCCTCCAGACCGGGGGTGGTGGAGCGGATCAGCGGGTTGGGAGAGGTGCCCAGGGACATGATGACGGTGTCCACATCCAGGACGAAGTTGGAACCGGGGATCTCCACCGGGCGGCGGCGGCCGCTGGCATCCGGCTCACCCAGCTCCATGCGGACGCACTCCATGCCGCAGACCTTACCGGCCTCATCGCCCATGATTCGGATGGGATTGCAGAGCAGCTTGAACTCGATGCCCTCCTCCTCGGCGTGCTCGATCTCCTCGGCACGGGCGGGCATCTCCTCCTTGGAGCGGCGGTAGATGATATACACGTTCTCCGCGCCCAGCCGCTTGGCGCAGCGGCAGGCGTCCATCGCCACGTTGCCGCCGCCCACGACGGCGACGCTCTTGCTGTGCTTGATGGGGGTATCGTACTCGTCCAGGTAGGCCTTCATCAGGTTGGTCCGGGTCAGATACTCGTTGGCGGCAAAGACGCCGGAGAGGCCCTCGCCGGGGATATTCATAAACATCGGCAGACCGGCGCCGGAGCCGATAAAGACGGCCTTATAGCCCATCTCAAACAGCTCATCCACGGACAGCACCATGCCGATGACCATATCGGTCATGATCTCGACGCCCAGGGCCTCCAGCTTGTCCACCTCGCTCTTGACGATGGCCTTGGGGAGACGGAACTCGGGAATGCCATAGACCAGCACGCCGCCGGCGGTGTGGAACGCCTCGAACACGGTGACCTGATAGCCCTTCTTGGCCAGGTCGCTGGCGCAGGTCAGACCGGCAGGGCCGGAGCCCACCACCGCGACCTTGATGCCGTTGGAGGCGGGTTTCTCGGGCTTCTCCACCATGTTCTCCCGATACCAGTCGGCCACAAAGCGCTCCAGACGGCCAATGCCGACGGGCTCGCCCTTGATGCCGCGCACACACTTGCCCTCGCACTGGGACTCCTGCGGACAGACACGGCCGCTGATGGCGGGCAGGGCATTGGTGCCGTTGATGATCTCATAGGCGCCCTTGAAGTCGCCCTCGGCGACCTTGGCGATGAAATCCGGGATCTGGACGTTGACGGGACAGTTGCTCACGCAGGGGCGGTGCTTGCAGTGCAGGCAGCGGGTGGCCTCCTGCATGGCGATCTCCTGGGTGTAGCCGGTGGCGACCTCCAGGAAGTTTTTATTGCGGACATTGGGATCCTGGGTGGGCATCGGGGCCTTCTTGGGATCCATGTTGGGCTTTCTTCTCACTTCAGGCATGACACTCTTCCTCCCCTTCTCACTTGATCAGTTCCTGACCCAGCTTCTCGAAGCGACATAGATGGCTGTCCATCTCTGCCTCCTGCTCCCGATAGGCGGAGTTGCGGTTCATCAGCTCGTTGAAATCGACCTTGTGTCCGTCGAACTCAGGGCCGTCCACGCAGGCGAATTTGGTCTCGCCGCCCACCGTGACGCGGCAGCAGCCGCACATGCCGGTGCCATCGATCATAATGGGGTTCATGCTGACCACGGTCTTGACGCCGTAGGGCTCGGTGGTCTTGCAGACGAACTTCATCATGGGGACGGGGCCGATGGCGATGACCTCGTCATACTGCTCTCCGGCCTCCAGCAGCTGCTGAAGCTTGACGGTGACAAAGCCCTTCTCGCCGTAGCTGCCGTCGTCGGTCATCATATAGAAGTTATCGCAGGCCTCGTTGAACTCCTTCTCCAGGATGACGATATCCTTGTTGCGGAAGCCCATGATGCCATCCACCACGGCGCCCGCGTCATGCATGGCCTTGGCCACGGGGTAGGCGATGGCGCAGCCCACGCCGCCGCCCACGACAGCGACACGCTTCTTCCCCTCCACATCGGTGGGGCGGCCCAGGGGGCCGACGAAGTTTTGCAGGTAGTCGCCCTCGTTCAACTGAGCCAGGGCCTTGGTGGTCATGCCGACCAGCTGGAAAATGATTGTGACGGTTCCCTTCTCCCGGTCATAGCCGGCCACCGTCAGGGGCAGACGCTCGCCATATTCATCGATCCGCAGGATGATGAACTGGCCCGCCTTGGCCTTTCGTGCCACAAACGGAGCTTCGATCTCCATCAGAGTGACATTGGGGTTCAATACCTCTTTCCGAACGATTTTGAACAAAAGACTCACTCCCGTTTTCAGGGCCACAGGCATTCGGACCCTGATGATACAACGATTTTAACACACTATATCTGCA
>JAFVAS010000039.1 GCA_017480395.1 Oscillospiraceae bacterium
AAAACGCACGAAGACCGCCCGAACCTCGGTGAGGTTCGGGCGGTTTTTATGCAGGCACAGCAAATCCGGGCCGGTCTCAGACCGGCCCGGATCACGTTTCGGTTCAATCCGCCTTCTGGAGGAAAATTTCCGCCTTGAACAGGTCTCCATCCGCAGAGAGGGTAAGGGAGCCGCCCATCAGTTGGGCCAGGCTCAGGGCGATGGAGAGGCCCAGGCCGCTGCCCTCGGTGTTGCGGGAGCTGTCCCCCCGGGTGAAGCGCTCCATCAGCTCGTCCACCTGGACGTTCAGCTGCTCCCGGGAGATGTTCTTCACGCTGATGACCGCCTGCCCCTGCTCCTGACTCAAAAAGATATAGACCCGGGTACCGGGAAGGGCGTATTTGCGCACATTGCTGAGCAGGTTGTCCAGAATGCGCCACAGGTAGCGGCCATCCCCCCGGGCAAAGACCGGCTCCTCCGGCAGCTGGAGCACCGGAGTCAGCTGGGCCTGAGCAAAGCGCTCCTCGTACTCGCCGGTCACCTGGAGCAGCAGCTCCGACAGGTCGAGCCGCGTCAGCTCCACCGGGAGGTTGCCGGTGCTGGCCTTGGACGCCTCCACCAGATCCTCCGTCAGCTTCTTCAGCCGGGCGGCCTGACGCCGCAGCACGTCCACATACTCCTCCGCCTCGGGGGGCATCCCCTTCACCCGGGAGAGCAGGTCGGCGTAGTTGATGATGCTGGTCAGCGGCGTCTTGAGGTCGTGGGAGACGTTGGTGATCAGCTCGGTCTTCAGGTGCTCCGACTTGGTGCGCTCCTCCACCGCGATGCTCAGCCCCTCGCCGATGCGGCCGAGATCCTCCGCCTGACGCAGGAACTCCCCGCTGAGATGGCGGGTGTCCACCTGATAGGTCAGATCGACCTCGGCGATGGCGTGGGTGGCGGTGTGCAGCCGCCGCAGGGAGAGGGCGAACCGCAGGGCGATGACGATCAGCGCCAGATTGAGCACGATCAGGGGGAGAAGGCTCAGGTTGATGCTGTACATGCCGCCAAACACCCAGATGATGCGCACGCAGATGGCCTCCAGGATCAGGACCGCTACGATCAGCAGCACGCTCTTTCGAATCAGCGGGAGGTTGCGTACCAGATCCCGCACCTTCTGGAGCGGTTCCCGCAGGCCCCGCCCCAGGCGCAGCAGCACACAGTTGCGGAGGCTCCCCGGCACCTTTGCCCGGGCGGTCATGCTCATCACCGCCGCCACAAACAGCAGCCCCACCACCGCCCCGAAGACCAGCAGCGTGACCACCTGGAAGGCCCAGCGGATGCCATAATAGATCGCCAGCCGTCCATCCAGCAGATAGTAGCACAGCAGCCCCAGACCGGCACAGCCGATGAGATAGAGGTCCCAGGGGATGCGATCCACCCGGCGCAGATGGGCCTCGTCGTCCGTTCTGCGCAGCCCGGCGCCGATGCCGAGGAATACCAGCAGGAGCAGATAGGCCAGGCCGCACAGGGCTGTCATCGCCAGCAGGCCGCCCCGCATGGAGTAGTGCAGCCGACTGATGTGGTAGAGGTCGGTGTAGTTATCCACCACGCCGTCCAGATCCTTGCGCACATAGGCGCTGATGATGACGTGCCGGGGGTTATGCTCATTGTAGTCGGGCTCAGGAAGCGCCTGCGAGGCAGTCACGTCGCCATTATACGCCTCCCACTCCTCCGGGTCGGTGGTGACGGCGGACGCCGATTCGGAGGGTGCCTCCACCACGGGGTTCACCGCGGTGAAGGTGGCCGTGTCGTTCCAGTCGAAATAGGCATCCTCCGACTCCACCGGGTAGATATAGCGCTCCGCACCCATGTGAACCAGCGCCTCAGCGGTGTAATTGGACAGCAGCACCTCGCCGGTGTCGTAGTCCATGACGCGGAAGAAGAAATTGGTCTCATAGGGGGAAAAGAAGCTCGAATAGGCGCTCACAAAATCCGACGTCCAGGGGGCCTCAGACAGAACATAGGCGTAGTAGGTCTCCACCTCGTTGATGTCGTTGTACATCTCCTGCGAGAACCGGCCGCGCAGATATTCCTCCTCGGACAGATAGTAGGCGCCGTCGCCCCCCAGCTCGTAGACCAGGAAGAACCCCAGCGTCCCCACCGCGGCGCAGAGGGCGGCCAGAAGGATCGCCAGCACCTTTATCGATGTGTTCCGGGCCAGCGCTCTCATCCCTCGTCCCCCTCCATCTTATAGCCATGGCCCCAGAGCACCTTCAGGTGGCGGGGGTTGGCGGGATCGACCTCCAGCTTCTCCCGCAGGTGCCGGATATGCACCGCCACCGTGGCGCTGGCCCCGTAGGGCTCGTCCCGCCACACCGCCTGGTAGATATCCTTGGAGGAAAAGACCTTTCCCGGGGACTCCATCAACAGCTTGAGAATGTTGTACTCCAGCGGCGTCAGATTGACCGGGTCACCGTCCAGGGTGACGCTGCGGCTGCTGGTGTCCAGCATGATTCCCCCGACCCGCAGGGTCGCCTCCTCCCGGGGCGCACCGCCCAGCTCCAGATAGCGGCGCATCTGGCTGCGCACCCGGGCGCACAGCTCCGCCGGGAAAAAGGGCTTGGTGATATAGTCGTCGGCCCCCTCGTTCAGGCCGGCGATCTTGTCCTCGTCCTCCCCCTTGGCGGTGAGGAAGATCACCGGGACATTGCTGCTCTTTCGGATCTCCCGGACGGCGGCAAGGCCGTCCATCTCGGGCATCATGATGTCCATCAGCACCAGATCGACCCGTTCCTCGGCCATCAGCTCCAGGGCCTGCCGGCCGGAATGGGCCTCCAGCACCTGGTAGCCCTCCGTTTGCAGGTAGATGCGGATGGCCGCCGCAATATCCTTTTCGTCGTCGCAGACCAGAATGGTGTACATAGGGTATCCTCCCCACATTTGCATTTCTTTTACTATCCTACCACAGGAAAAGCACGGAAAAAAGAGCCCATCGCATTAAAAGTAATTTAAGAAACAAAAACAGAAGCGCACGCTATGTGACAGCGTGCGCTTCTTACGCTTATTGCACTCGACTGGGATCAGACCAGCTGGATGATCGCCATCTCAGCGGCGTCACCGCGGCGGGGCCCGATGCGGACGATGCGGGTATAGCCGCCGTTGCGGTCGGCATACTTGGGGCCGATCTGGTCAAACAGCTTCTTGGCCACATCCTCCTGGGTCAGGAACGCCAGCGCCTGCCGATAGGCGGCCAGGTCATTCTTCTTCGCCAGGGTGACCATCTTGTCGGCCAGGGGCTGAACCTCCTTGGCGCGGGTGACAGTGGTCTGGATCTGGCCATAGTTGAGCAGATCGGTGACCAGGCCGCGCAGCATCGCCATACGCTGGTCGGTGGGCTTACCGAGCTTCCGGTTGCTAGGCATTGTATTCACTCCTTCGTATATCCCGCCCCAAACGGGGCCGAATGTTATTTAGACGTTTCGCTTGGATCAGTTGCCGTCCTCGCTGGCCAGGGACAGGCCCATCATGGCCAGCTTGTTGATGACCTCTTCCAGGGACTTGCGGCCCAGGTTGCGGACCTTCATCATCTCTTCCTCGGTCTTGGAGATCAGGTCGGCCACGGTGTTGATGTTGGCGCGCTTGAGGCAGTTGAAGCTCCGGACGCTCAGGTCCAGCTCCTCAATGGTCAGCTCCAGCACCTTATCCTGGGTGGTCTCGTCCTTCTCCACAACCGTGGAGCTCTTGCCCATGGCCTCGGAGAGGTCGGTGAACAGGGCGAAGTGGTCGCACAGGATCTTGGCACCGAGGGAGACCGCGTCCCGGGCGGAGATGGTTCCGTCGGTCCAGATCTCAAGGGTCAGCTTGTCAAAATCGGTCATGTTGCCCACGCGGGTGTTCTCCACGGAGTAATTGACCTTATGCACCGGGGTGTAGATGGAGTCCACAGGAATCACACCGATGACGCTCTGGGCGGGCTTGTTCCGGTCGGCGGAGACATAGCCGCGGCCATGGTTCAGGGTCAGCTCCATGTTCAGGGAGGCGTCCTCCCCCCGGGTTGCGATGTGCAGCTCGGGGTTGAGCACCTCCACCTCGCCGTCCGCCTTGATGTCGGCGGCGGTGACCTCGCAGGGGCCGCTGCACTCGATATAGACGGTCTTGGGGCCGCTGGAATGGAGCTTGGTGATGATCTTCTTGACGTTGAGCACGATGTCGGTGACATCTTCCTTCACGCCGGGGATGGTGGTGAACTCATGCTGCACGCCGGAGATCTTGATGTTGGTCACTGCGGTACCGGGGAGAGAGGAGAGGAGAATGCGGCGCAGGGCGTTGCCTAGGGTGGTGCCATAACCGCGCTCCAGGGGCTCCACGACGTACTTGCCATAGGAAACGTCGCCGGGGTTTTCGATACATTTGATGCGGGGTTTTTCGATTTCTACCATGTTTACCCTCCTCGTGATTGGGATGCGGCAAGCCGCACCCCTTGGTGTCAGCTCATCAATATACTTTGAGGGTCACTTATTACTTGGAGTACAACTCGACGATGAGGTGCTCCTCCACAGGGAAGTCGATATCCTCGCGCACAGGAAGCCGGGTGATGTTGGCCTTCAGCTCGTTCTTGTCCCGCTCGATCCAGGTGGGGGTGGTGACGCTGATGGCGTCCTCGCCCAGGAACCGCTTGAAGATGACGGAGGAACGGCTGGAGTCCCGAACGGCGATCACGTCGCCGGCCTTCACCTGGTAAGAGGGGATGTTGACCTTCTTGCCATTGACGGTGAAGTGGCCGTGGTTGACCAGCTGGCGGGCCTCATGACGGGTCAGAGCGAAGCCGGCGCGGAACACAACATTGTCCAGGCGGCGCTCGCAGAGAACCAGCAGATTTTCGCCGGTCTTGCCGGGCATACGGTCGGCCTTTTCATAGTAGATGCGGAACTGCTTCTCCAGCATGCCATAGACGAACTTGACCTTCTGCTTCTCATTCAGCTGAGTGGCATACTCGGACTTCTTCTTGCGCTGCTGGTTGGAAGAGTTGCGCTCGGTGGTCTTCTTGGAATAGCCAAGAACAGCGGGAGACAGGCCCAGGGCCTTGCACCGCTTGGCGATCGGCTGCGTATTTTTTGCCATGTTTCTTTTCCTCCTTTTCGATTAAACGCGTCTTCTTTTCGGAGGACGGCAGCCGTTGTGGGGGATGGGAGTGACATCCTTGATGAGGGTGACTTCCAGACCCACGGCCTGCAGGGCGCGGATGGCGGCCTCACGGCCGGCGCCGGGGCCCTTGACAAAGACCTCCACGCTCTTCAGTCCATACTCCATCGCGGCCTTGGCAGCGGTCTCGGCGGCCATCTGGGCGGCGTAGGGGGTGGACTTACGGGAGCCACGGAAGCCAAGCTCACCGGAGGAGGCCCAGGACAGGGCGTTGCCCTGCGGGTCGGTCACGGTGACCATGGTGTTGTTGAAGGAAGAGCGGATATGCACGGCGCCCTTCTCGACAGTTCTGCGGTCGCGACGCTTTTTGGTGGCGACTCTCTTCTTAGCGTTTGCCATTGCTTATCCCTCCTTACTTCTTCTTATTTGCGATGGTCTTCTTCGGGCCCTTGCGGGTGCGGGCGTTGGTCTTGGAGCGCTGGCCGCGGACGGGCAGGCTCTTACGATGGCGCATGCCGCGATAGGAACCGATCTCGATGAGGCGCTTGATGTCCATAGCGACGTTTCGACGCAGGTCACCCTCGACGATATAGCTCCGGTCGATCTCGTCGCGGAGCAGCTGCTCCTGCTCCTCGGTCAGATCCCGAACGCGGGTGTCGGGGTTGACGCCGGTGGCTTAGAGGATCTTCTTCGCGCTGGTGCGGCCGATACCATAAATATAGGTCAGGCCGATCTCGATGCGCTTATCCTTGGGCAGGTCAATACCAGCAATTCGTGCCATTTATCAATACACCTCCTTAACCTTGTCTCTGTTTATGCTTGGGATTCTCGCAAATCACCATAACTCTGCCTTTGCGCTTGATGACCTTGCACTTCTCGCACATAGGCTTGACGGACGGTCTTACTTTCATCGTTTTACCTCCTGTTTTGCTGCGCGGCGCCGTTCCCTTGTCCAGAGGGCGTTTGCCACGCTTCCCGGCGGCGCTGTTTGTCCTGCGTCGTCCGGGGTGCGGCTGCCGCCGCGTTCTCACGCGGTACGGGCGGCCTTATTTGCTTCTCCAGGTGATCCGGCCGCGGGTCAGATCATAAGGGGACATCTGGACCGTCACCTTATCGCCCTGGAGGATCCGGATATAATTCATGCGAAGCTTGCCGGAGATACCGGCCTGGATCACATGACCATTCCCGATATCCACTTTGAAAGTGGTGTTGGGCAGGGTCTCGACAACGACACCCTCGAGCTCGATCATATCACTCTTAGACAAACTGGTTTCCCTCCATAATGGTCTGTTCTGAGTCGCGGAAGGCTGCGAGCGCCGCCCGGAGAGCCCGGTCGGAGACGCTCTCGCCTCTTTGCAATCCGAGGATTGCCGGATGTGCGCTGGTCCCTACCCCCGCGAGATGTGTCTCCCGCTTGCGCTTGGGGGCAGCCAGCTTTCTCCCCTTTCCGTCGGCGACGGTGGCAAACCCGTCCCGTGCGTCCAACACGCAGAAAAGTCTGCCGGCGTCGCGTCCTTTCAGGGAGAGAACGATTTCGCCTTTGGTGAACGCCATGCTCAATCCTCGCAGCGGGTCAGGATCTCCGGCCCGTTCTCGGTGATGAGAATGGTGTTTTCGTAATGTGCCGCGAGCTTGTGGTCGGCGGTCATGGGCACGGCCCACCCATCCGGCATCCACTTGTTCCGGATGTCCGCCGTTCCGGCGCACACCATCGGCTCCACGCAGATGACCATGTTGGGGACCAGGCGCTCATTCCTGCCCTTCTCCGGCACATAGTTGGGTACCTCGGGATCCTCGTGGACGCTGTGGCCGATGCCGTGTCCGGTGTATTCCCGCACCAGGCCGTAGCCAAAGCTCTCCGCGTAGGTCTGCACGGCCCGAGAAATATCATGCACCCGATTGCCCGGCCGCGCCTGCTCGAAGCCCTTCCAGAAGGACTGTTCGGTCACTTCGATCAGCTGCCTCGCCTCGTCGGAGATCTCTCCGCAGGCGAAGGTGGCGCAGCAGTCGCCGTGGTAGCCCAGGCCGCCGGTGGCGGCCTTGTTTTTGTCGAGCTTGTAGTCGCCGATACAGGCGCCCACGTCCACGGAAACGATGTCTCCCTCCTTCAGCTTGTAGCCGCTGGGGACGCCGTGGATGATCTCGTCGTTGATCGAGATGCAGCAGGAGCCCTTGAAGCCGTACAGGTGATAGAAGGACGGATAGCCGCCGTGCTTCTTGATGAATTTCTCGACCTCGTGGTCGATCTCCCGAGTGGTGATCCCGGGCTGGATCAGCGTGCCGGCGTAGGCTCTCGCCTGCGCTGTCAGCCGCCCCGCTTTGCGCATCAGGTCGATCTGGTGCGGGGTAAACGACACGCAATTGCCCTTGATCATTCGCCCAGAACCTCCATGATGACCCGGTTGGTCTCCTCAATGGAGGGCTGGTTCTGGATGCTCTTCAGCACCCCGCGCGCGGCGTAGAAGTCCTTGAGGGGCTCGGTCTCCTGGTGATAGGTCACCAGGCGGGCCTTGACGGTCTCGGGCTTGTCGTCCTTGCGCTGCTGCAGCACCTCTCCGCACTTGTCGCAGATGCCCGCTGCCTTCGGGGGAGCCGCCACGATGTGGTAGGTGGCTCCGCACTTCACGCAGGTGCGGCGTCCGGTCATGCGCTGCTCGATCTCCTCATCGGAGATCTCGATGGAGACGACTGCGTCAAAGTGAACGCCGGCGGCCTCCAGGGCCTCCGCCTGAGCGATGGTGCGGGGCACACCGTCGAGGATATACCCATTGGCACAATCGTCCTCGGCCAGCCGCTCCGTGATGACGCCGATGATGACGTCATCCGGAACCAGCTTGCCGGCGTCCATATATTCCTTGGCCTTCAGTCCCACAGGGGTGCCGTTGGCGACGGCGGCCCGGAGAATGTTGCCGGTGGAAATGGTGGGAATGTTCAGCTTCTTGCTGATGATCTCAGCCTGCGTGCCTTTACCGGCGCCGGGGGCGCCCAAAAGAATCAGCTTCATCTGAAATCCTCCTTACTCCAAAAAGCCCTTGTAGTGCCGCATCATCATCTGGGCCTCCAGCGCCTTCTGGGTCTCCAGAGCGACGGAGACGACGATCAGCACGGAGGTGCCGCCGATGGCCAGGTAGCTGGCGCCGATGATGGCACCGGTCACGATGGGCAGGATGGCGATGATGGACAGGTAGAGCGCGCCGAACATGGTGATCTTGCTGAGCACCTTGGACAGGAATTCAACCGTCGGACGGCCGGGGCGGTAGCCGGGGATAAAGCCGCCCTGCTTCTTCAGGTTGTTCGCCACCTCGACGGGGTTGAACTGGATGGTCGCGTAGAAATAGCTGAAGCCGATGATCAGCAGGAAATACACGATGCAGTACAGCACGCTGGTGGTGTCAAACGCCCTCATGAAGGCGCTGTTCTGCCAGCGGGGCACAAAGGCCGCGATGGTGGCGGGGATGGAGGCAATGGTCTGGGCGAAGATGATGGGCAGAACGCCGGACATATTCACCTTCATCGGGATGTTGGTGGAGTTGCCGCCCATCATCTTCCGGCCCACCACCCGCTTGGCATACTGCACGCGGATGCGGCGCTCAGCCAGGGTGATGAAGACGACGAAGACGACCAGGGCAAGCATGCCAACCAGGATGCCCACAGCGCCCACGGGGTGGATGCGCAGGACATTGTCTCCGGTGGCCCCGGTGGCCCAGTTGCGGATACCCATATAGATATAGTAGACCGCGTTGGGAATCCGGGAGACGATACCGGCGAACAGGATGATGGAGATGCCGTTGCCGATGCCGAACTCGGTGATCTGCTCGCCCAGCCACATGGTGAAGGCGGAGCCGGCGGTGAACACCAGGATGATGACGATGGCGGGCCAGACGCCGTTGTCGCTCAGGAAGCCCTGAGACCGGCACAGCATGTAGTAGCCAAAGGCCTGGAGCAGGCCGATGGCCACGGTGGCGTACCGGGTGATGGCGGCGATCTTCTTGCGGCCCTCCTCGCCCTCGTCCTTCGCCATGCGCTCCAGGGCGGGGATGGCGATGGTCAGCAGCTGGATGATGATGGAGCTGTTGATATAGGGCTGGATGCCCAGGGCGAGCATGGTGGCGCGGCCAAAGGCGCCGCCGCTCATGACGTTCATCATGCCCAGGATGGTGGCAGAGGCGCTGGTGAAATAGGCGCTCAGGAGCTCGGTGTCCACATAGGGGACGGGAATGTTGTTGCCGAGGCGGAAGATCAGCACGATGAACGCGGTCATCAGCAGCTTCTTCCGCAGCTCAGGGATCTTCCATGCGTTGCGGATGGTCTCCAGCATCTCAGATCACCTCAGCCTTTCCTCCTGCGGCTTCGATCTTCTCCTTGGCGGAAGCGGAAAAGGCGGAGGCCTTGACAGTGAGCTTCTTGGTGATCTCACCATTGCCGAGGATTTTTACGCCGTACTCGCACTTGGACAGCACGCCGGCGTCCAGCAGAGCCTGGGCGTCCACGGTGGCGCCGTCCTCAAACCGGTCGAGCGCGGACACGTTGATGGCGGTCAGGGGCTTGGCAAAGATGTTGTTGAAGCCCCGCTTGGGCAGGCGGCGGGCCAGAGGCATCTGGCCACCCTCAAAGCCGATGCGGGTGTGGCCGCTGCGGGCGATCTGGCCCTTGTGGCCCTTGCCGGCGGTCTTGCCGTTGCCGGAGCCGTGACCGCGGCCCTTGCGCTTGGCGGTGAAGGTGGAACCGGCGGCGGGAGACAGTTCAGACAGATTCATAACCGTTGCACCTCCTTACTCTTCCTCGGTCACCTGGATCAGGTAACCGATCTGGGCGATCTTGCCCTTGGTCTGGGCGTTGTCGGGCTGAACGGTGGTGTCACCGATCTTGCGCAGGCCCAGAGAGGCAGCCGTGGCGATGTGCTTCGCGTGGCGCCCGTTGAGGCTCTTGACGAGCTTAATGTTCAGATTAGCCATTTCGGGAACCCTCCTTACAGAATCTCGTCCACGCTCTTGCCGCGGGTCTGGGCGACCTGCTCAGGCGTGCGGAGCGCCTTCAGGCCCTCGAAAGTGGCACGGACGACGTTCTGGGGGTTGTTGGAGCGCAGGCACTTGGTACGGATGTCGCTGATGCCCGCCGCCTCCATCACGGAACGGACGGGGCCGCCGGCGATAACGCCGGTGCCGGAGGGCGCGGGCTTGAGCAGCACGCTGCCGGCGGAGAAGCGGCCGATGACCTCGTGGGGGATGGTGGTGCCCGCCAGGGAGATGGTGATCATGTTCTTCTTGGCGTCCTCGATGCCCTTGCGGATCGCCTCGGGCACCTCAGCGGCCTTGCCCAGACCGAAGCCGACGCGGCCCTTGCCGTCGCCGACGACCATCAGAGCGGAGAACTTCATCACGCGACCGCCCTTGACGTTCTTGCTGACGCGGTTCAGATAGACGACCTTCTCAATCAGTTCGTCCTTCTTCTGATCTCTATCAAATCTAGCCATTGTGGTTTCCTCCTCCCCTTAAAAGTCCAGGCCGCCCTCGCGGGCGCCTTCGGCCAGAGCCTGCACACGACCGTGGTAGATATAGCCGCCGCGGTCGAACACCACGGTGTCAATCCCCTTGGCCTTGCAGCGCTCGGCAACCAGCTTGCCGACCTTGCGAGCGGCCTCGATGTTGCCGCCCTTGCCTTCAAACTCCTTATCCAGGGAGGACGCGGAGACCAGGGTCACGCCGGCGACATCGTCGATGACCTGGGCGTAGATGTTGGTCTCGCTGCGGAATACATTCAGGCGGGGTCTCTCGGGCGTGCCGGAGATCTTGCCGCGCACACGCTTGTGACGCTTCAGACGCTGAGCGTTGGTATTGGGTCTTTTAATCATTTAGGCACACCTCCTTATTACTTCTTCTTGGCGCCGGTCTTGCCTTCCTTGCGGCGGATGACCTCATCGGCGTACTTGATGCCCTTGCCCTTATAGGGCTCCGGCGGACGGATGGAACGGACCTCGGCGGCGAACTGACCGACCTTCTGCTTGTCGCAGCCAGACACGATGATCTTGTTGGGGTCGGGCACTTCCAGGGAGATCTCGTCGGTCTCGTCGACAAAGACCTGGTGGGAATAGCCCACGTTCAGCACGACCTGCTTGCCCTGCTTGGCGGCACGATAGCCGATGCCGTTGATCTCCAGCTCCTTCTTGAAGCCGTCGGTCACGCCGACCACCATGTTATGCAGCAGGCTGCGGGTCAGACCGTGGAGGGAGCGGCTCTCCTTCAGGTCATTGGGGCGGGAAACGGTCAGCTCCGCGCCCTCCACCTTGATGGTGAGGATGGGGCTGAAGGTCTGGGTCAGGGTGCCCTTGGGGCCCTTGACGGTGACCACATTGCCGTCAGCGACAGTCACGGTGACGCCGGCGGGGATGGCCACGGGAATTCTACCAATTCTGGACATAATTCGCGTATCCTCCTTACCAAACGAAAGCCAGGACTTCGCCGCCGATGTGCTGCGCCCGCGCAGCCTTGTCGGTCATGACGCCCTTAGAGGTGGAGACGATGGCAATGCCGAGGCCGCGCAGAACGCGGGGCAGCTCATCGGCGCCGGCATAGACCCGCAGACCGGGCTTGGAGACGCGGCGCAGGCCGGTGATGACCTTCTCGTTGCCATTGTACTTCAGGGTGATGCGGATGACGCCCTGGGTGCCGTCGTCGATCAGCTGGAAGTTCTTGATATAGCCCTCGTCCAGCAGGATCTGCGCGATGGCCTTCTTCATGTTGGAAGCGGGCACATCCACGGTGGGATGCTTCGCCGTGTTCGCGTTGCGAATGCGGGTGAGCATATCCGCGATGGGATCAGTGATATGCATGGATTTTGACCTCCTTTATAGGTTACAGACGGTTGGTCTGTTAAAGATACCAGGGTATCATGGGAATGTAAGCTGTAAGCTTTTAATGACTGCACGCGGGATTCGATCCCCGCGCCAATTTTGAAGCTCCAGCCCCGTGTTCCCATGACTTCTGGCATCAGGTTGACATGCTGGGAAGAAGCGGTCGGATTACCAGGACGCCTTCTTCACGCCGGGGATCTGGCCCTTGTAGGCCAGCTCAC
>JAFVAS010000002.1 GCA_017480395.1 Oscillospiraceae bacterium
GGCCGGAAGGTGACCCCACAGTCACCTGCGGTGACAGCCCCCCTTGAAAAGGGGGGCCAAGGGTGGGGGGCTGCGGTAACGCCCCATGAAGGGGGCCAAGGGCGGGGGCTGCGGTGACGCCCCATAAAAGACCCTGGGTTGTGACAACCTCCAATGGAACCGATGCGAATTGTGGACAATTCGTTGCAGTTCAGAAATTGCAATTTTCCGTCGCCTGCTTTATACTTTTCTTATATGCAATTGAACGAAAAAGAAAGGGGGCGATCCCATGGCGGAAACCGCCCGGGACGCCAATCCGCTGGGCTATGAACGGATCGGGAAGCTGCTGCGCGGCTTCGCCATCCCCAGCATCATTGCCCTGCTGGTCAGCTCCTTATATAACGTGGTGGATCAGGTGTTCATCGGCCAGGGTGTGGGATTCCTGGGCAACGCGGCCACCAACGTCTCCTTCCCCCTGACCACCATCTGCATGGCCATCACCCTGGCCATCGGCATCGGCTCCTCGGCCCAGTTCTCCCTCAACCTGGGCCGGGGCGACGAGGAGGAGGCCGGACGCGTGGTGGGCAACGGGGTGTGCATGATGATCGCCTTCGGCGTGGCCTACGCCGCCCTGGCGGAGCTGCTGCTGTCCCGGCTGCTGTGGGCCTTTGGGGCCACCCCCGATGTCTACGACTATGCCCTGACTTACAGCCGCATCACCGTGCTGGGCATGCCCTTCCTCATGGGCATGAACGGCATGAGCGCCCTGGCCCGGGCCGACGGCTCCCCCACCTACTCCATGCTCACCATGATCATCGGGGCGGTCATCAACCTGGTGCTGGACCCCATCTTCATCTTCGTCTTCCACTGGGGGGTGGCGGGGGCCGCCTGGGCCACCGTCATCGGCCAGGTGGTTGCCTGGGGCGCGGCCATGCGCTATCTGCGCCGCTTCAAGCGGGTCACGCTCCACCGGGACTACTTCCGCCTCTCGCCCCAGCGGGTGGGGCGCACCTTCACCATGGGCATGAGCAATGGCCTGACCCAGCTGGCCATCACCCTGGTGCAGGTGGTGATGAACCGCTCCATGGCCCACTACGGCGGCCTGTCCATCTACGGCCCGGACATCCCCCTGGCGGCCAGCGGCGTGGTGATGAAGGTCAACTCCCTGGTGTTCTCCATCGTCATCGGCTTCAACCAGGGGATGCAGCCCATCGTGGGCTTCAACTACGGTGCCCGCCGCTATGGCCGGGTGCGGGACACCTATTTCCTGGTGATCAAGTGCGTGCTGGCGGTGACGCTGACGGGTCTGACGATCTTTGAGCTGTTCCCCGGCCAGGTGCTGTCCATCTTCGGAAAGGAGAACGAGCTCTACATGAGCTTTGCCCGGCTGTTCATGCGGGTGTTCCTGATGATGCTGCCCCTCAACGGGGTGCAGGTGATCTCCTCCAACCTCTTCGCCGCCATCGGCAAGCCGGTGCGGGGGGCGCTGCTGGCCCTGACGCGGCAGGTCTTCTTCCTCATCCCCCTCATGCTGCTGCTGCCCCTGGCCTTCGGCGTCCACGGCGTCATCGCCGCCGCCCCGGCGGCCGACGTGCTGGGCTTCCTGGTGGTGCTGATCTTCATCACCCGGGAGATGCGCGCCATGATGCGCCTGCCCCAGGCGGAGGGGTGAGCCCCGGCCCACAAGACGTAAAACCGGCCCCATTGGGGCCGGTTTTTGTTGACTTCTCCCCCGGCGTAGGATAAGATGAATCCATATCAATGGAAACAAAAACAGGAAAAGGAGCGGATCCGTATGCCCGCAAAATTCCCCTTTGAGCCCTGGCGCGTCGCCGAGGTGGGCTTTGTCCCCGCCAACCTGCGGGAGAACGAGTCGCTGTTCGCCCTGGGCAACGGCTTCATCGGTATGCGGGGCAACCTGGAGGAGGGCTGCCCCACCGGGGCGGAGACCATTGAGGGCACCTTCCTCAACGGCGTGTTCGACTCGGAGCCCATCACCTACGGGGAGGCGGGTTTTGGCTATGCCAAGAACCACGAGACGATCTGCAACGTCATGGACGCCAAGGGCGTTGCGCTCCGGGCCGACGGGGAGGCCCTCGACCTGGGTACGTCCCGGATCGACGGCCATTGCCGCGCCCTGGAGCTGCGGGAGGGCCTGCTGCGCCGCAGCTTCACCTGGACGACCCCGTCCGGCGCGGTGCTGGCGGTGACGTGCCAGCGGCTGGTCAGCCTGACGCGGCTCCAGCTCGCCGCCGTCCAGGTGCGGGTGCAGTGCGTCTCCGGCGCGGTGGAGCTGGAGCTGGGCAGCGGCATCCGCCCCGCCGTCATCGCCGAGGGCGACCCCAACGACCCCCGCAACGCCGCCGGGAAGGATCGCCGCCTGGAGGTGGGCCGAAGGCTTGCCGAGGGCGGCCTGACCGCCATGGAGCAGCGCACCAAGGCCACCGGCTTTTCCATCGTCTGCGCCGTCTCCCACCGCCTGGATGCCGCCGGCGTCTCCGCCGCAGCGAAAAACGGCGTCACCTGGGGGGCGAAGCGGAACCTCTCCGCCGGGGAGGAGGTCGTCCTGGAGAAGGCCATCGCCTACGCCGCCGCCCGCCGGGACGAGGCCGACGTCTGGGAGCAGACCATCGACCTGGCCGTTCGGGCCCCGGATTTTGGGGTGCTGGCCGCCGAGCAGCGGGCCTATCTGGACGACTTCTGGGCCGGGGCGGGCATGTCCATCCAGGGGGACGACGCCCTGCTTCAGGGGCTGCGCTTCAACCTCTTCCACCTGCTCCAGGCCGCGGGGCGGGACGGAAGGCGCAACATCGCCGCCAAGGGCCTGACCGGCGAGGGGTACGAGGGGCACTACTTCTGGGACACCGAGGCCTATATCCTCCCGGTCTTCCTCCACACCGAGCCGGAGGTGGCAAAAAAGCTGCTGGAATACCGCCACGCCATCCTCCCCGCCGCCCGGGAGCGGGCCCGGGCCATGGGCCACGACAAGGGCGCCCTCTTTGCCTGGCGCACCATCGATGGGGAGGAGTGCAGCGCCTACTTCCCCGCCGGCTCCGCCCAGTACCACATCGACGGCGACATCGCCAAGGCGGTCTGGGACTACTGGTATGTGACACGGGATCTGGACTTTCTGGCCGCCTGCGGGGCGGAGATCCTGGTGGAGACGGCCCGGCTGTGGCTGGACGTGGGCTTTTACAGCGACGCAAAGGGGGGCAGCTTCGTCATCAACGAGGTCACCGGCCCCGACGAGTACAACGTCATGGTGGACAACAACCGCTACACCAACCGGGTGGCCGCCGAAAACCTCCGCCACGCCGCCGAGGCCCTGGCCCTGCTGCGCGCCCAGCGCCCGGCGGACTATGACCGGCTGTGCCGGGCGGTGGACTGCGACCCGCGGGAGGCGGAGGATTGGCTCCGGGCGGCGGAGCGGATGTACTTTGCCGATGCGGAGGACGGCATCTACCCCCAGGACGACGGCTTTTTGCGCCGCAAGCCCTGGCCCCTGGACGCCATCCCGGCGGAGAAGCGCCCGCTGCTGATGCACTATCACCCCCTGCACATCTACCGCCATCAGGTGAGCAAGCAGGCCGACCTGATTCTGGAGATCACCCTCTTCGGGGAGCACTACACCCCGGAGGAGAAGCGGCGCAACTTCGCCTTCTACGACGGCGTCACCACCCACGACTCCTCCCTCTCCATGGCCATCTTCTCCATCCTGGCCTGCGAGATCGGGGAGATCGGCACCGCCTATGACTACTTCATGGCCTCCGCCCGGCTCGACCTGGATGACATCCACCGCAACACCAAGGACGGCCTGCACATGGCCAACATGGCCGGGGCCTGGAACTGCATCGTCAAGGGCTTTGGCGGCATGCGCTATCGGGACGACACCCTCAGCTTCGCCCCGGTCTGCCCGGCGCAGTGGGAGGGATACGCCTTCTCCGTGCGCTTCCGGGGCCGCACCATCGAGGTGCGGGTCACCCGGGACGGGGCGGAGTACCGTCTGATTGCCGGGGAGCCGATTGAAATCTACGACCACGGGGAACTGGTCACGATTCGATAAGGACAGGGAAGAGAGAAAAGAGTAGAGAGAAAATAAATGGTGCCCCCTATCCGGCAAATGTCCGGATCGGGGGCGTGTTTCATGGTTTGCCCGGTTCGCCGGGAATCGGCACCTCGGAGGGCTGGACAAAGGGGGCCATGGCGCGCACCTCCTCAATGAGCTCCAGCACCTCGGGCCGCTTTTCCTCCCGCCGCCAGGCCAGCACCTGCTCCGTGCCCTGCCAGGGCTCAAAGCGGTAGAAGGACAGGTCGCGGTAGCCGGTGAGGTCCATGGTGTCGGGCACGATGCCCACCCCCGCCCCCACCTGGGCGTTGGAGAGCACGTCCGCCGGGGAGTCCACCACCGAGAGGTTCATCCGCACCCCGGTCTTCCAGTAGATCTCCTCCATCCGGTCAAAGGGGGTCAGCTTGCCCTCCGGCACGCAGATGAAGACCATCTCGTCCCCGCAGTCCCCGGGCAGCAGCCGCTGCGAGGCGCACAGGGGGTTGGCGTTGTGGACGGCCAGCAGCATCTCGAAGGGGCGCAGGGTGAGGTAGTCCAGCTCCTTCATGGCGCGCACGTTGCGGTCGGTGGTGACGATCAGGTCGAGCTGGTGCTCCCGCAGCCGCTCGATCAGCCGGAGATAGCTCTCCTCCTGGAGCAGATAGCGCCGGGTGCTGCCCTTGTTCTTGCCGTTGAGGTGGCGGAGGAAGGCCCGGGGCGGCAGCTCGGAGCGGGCCAGGCCGATGGTCACCACCGAGAAGGGGTTGCGGGCCCGGAGCTTGGTGTTCTCGACGCGGCTGTTGAGCTGATAGAACAGGTATTCCGTGGAGCGCAGAAAGGCCTCCCCCTCCTCGGTGAGGGCGCAGTGGTGGGTGCTGCGGTCAAAGAGCTTCAGGCCCAGCTCCTTCTCCAGGTTGGCGATGTACTTGGTCAGGTTGGGCTGGGAGATATAGAGGTTCCGGGCGGCGGTGGAGAAGCTCAGGCACTTGGCCACCTCGTAAAAATAGCGCAGCTGATCCATCGTCATGGCGCGCACCTCCCTGTGTTTTTCCCCATTATAGGCCGAGTTTTGGGGAAAAGCAAATGTCATTTCCAATTTGGAATAAAAGGGCGGGCCTTTTCATATTTCCCTTTCCCGGCGGCGCAGGGTATGATAAATCCAGCACAACACCGAACGGGCGCGGCATACGCGCGCAAGGAAAGGAGCTTTTTGATTATGGCAGACGAGAAAACCCTGGAGCAGCGCATCGAGGCGCTGGAAGCGGAGGTCAAGCGGCAGTCCTACTACGCCGACATGGTGGCCATCCAGAATTTACAGTCCCGCTACATCTTCTACATGGAGAATGGCAACATCGCCGGGGTGTGGGACGACCTGTACTCCCACACCGACCCCGACGTGCGGGTGGAGATCATGGACTCCGGCGCCTATCTGGGCCAGGAGCACGTCAAGCGGGTTTGGTACACCATGGGCCGCCGGATGGACAAGGGCGGCAACCTGGTGGATCCCATCCTCAGCGAGATGTCCAACACCAACAGCAAGGACGCCAACCTGCTGCTGACTCTGCTGCTGATGACCCCCCTGATCGAGGTCTCCGACGACCGCACCCACGCCTGGGGCCAGTGGCACCTCTTCGGCCCCCACACCAACAAGGTCTGGGATCCCGAGGCCGGGGAGAAGAAGGACACCGCCTTCTGGATCTGCGGCAAGTATGACAACGAGTTCGTCAAGGAGAACGGCGAGTGGAAGTACAAGTCCATCCGGCCCATCTGCTGGCTGCGCTCCCCCTTCGACAAGGGCTGGCTGAAGGTGCCCGACTGCCGCCGCACCCCGTCCCCCTACATGCCCTATGACGAGGCGCCCCGCATCTCCTCCTGGAACCCGGACGCCCCCTTTACCTCTGAGCAGTACGGCCCCCTGCCCCACGAGCACATTGTCCACAAGCTGTAATCCGTAAGGCGGTGAACACAACATGAGTACCATCTGTCTGAAAAACGCCCGCCTCAGCGACGGGACGCTGTGGAACGTCCGCGCCGACGTGCTGGTGGACGCCGCCGAGGGGCAGATCGCGGCCATCGGCCCGGATCTGGCCGGCGACGAGACCATTGACCTGACGGGCTGCACCATCCTGCCCGGCCTCTTTGACGCCCATGTCCACGTCGTCACCGGCCAGATCGAATACAACGACGTGGCTCTGAAAAACTGGGCCCGGGCCGGGGTGCTGACCGTCCGGGATCTGGGCCTGGGAGACGGGAGCCACGCCGGCGACGGCTATCTCGCCTGGCGGGAGACGGTGCGCCGCCCCGACTGCGCGGAGATTCTGACCGCCGGGCAGGCCATCGCCGCCCGGGGCGGCTATATGCACCGCATGGGCCCGTCGGAGAACGGCATCGGCGTCACCTCCCCGGAGGAGGCCCGGGCCGCCATCCTCAAGCAGCTGGCCGACGGGTGCGACGGCGTCAAGACCGCCATGGATCTGGACGGCATGCGGGAGGACACCCCCCAGCTCTCCCCGGAGATCCTGCGCACCATCGCCGAGACCGCGAAGAGCATGAACGTCTGGTGCTGCGCCCATGTGCTCCAGAGCCGGTTCCTGCGCCCCCTGGTGGAGGGCGGCATCCCGGAGATGGCTCACATGGTCACCGACCCCATCCCGGAGGATCTGCTGGACGAGATGGCCGCCAGGCGCATCCCCGTCACCTGCACCCTCCAGGCCATCAACGCCCCCCGGCCCCCGCTGCCGCCGGAGGCCCTGGCCTCCATGCCCCCGGAGATGAAGGAGATGATCGCCAAGCTGGAGGCCATCGACACCGTCCAGCAGGAGCGCGACGCCGTGGACAACGCCCGCCGCTACCACGAGAAGGGCGGCATGCTGGTGCTGGGCACCGACACCATGCGCATGGAGCTCAACCCGGAGGCCGTGGGCGTGCCCGTCAAGGAGTTCCGGCTGATGTACGAGGCGGGCCTGACCGTCCAGGAGGTGCTGGCCGCCGCCACCTGCAACGCCGCCCGGGTCTGCAAGGTGGATGACCGGCTGGGCAGCATCGAGGTGGGCAAGCAGGCCAACCTGATCGCCATCCGGTCCCCGCTGGACGAGACCTTTGAGGCCCTCACCCATGTGGAGTTCGTCATGAACCGGGGCGTGGTCATCAAACAGGCATAAAAAGCGCAACGCGCCGTCACCGACTTCGCCCTGGGCAACGGCTACGTCGTGCTGCTCTACCCCGAGGGGGAGGCGGGCTTTCCCCTGCGGGTGGGGGATGTGGTGACCCTCTCCCTGGAGGCCAATGACGCCTGCCTCCTGGAGATCGGCGCGGTGGAGAACGGCCGGGTCTGCGCGGCGCTGGACACCGAACGGACGCGCAGCCACAGCGTGACCTATGAGGTGCCGGAGGATGGCGCCTACTGCTTCATCGTGGGATATACCAGCAGCTCCGCCAGTAACTTCACCCATTGCCGTCTGGAGGTCACGCCAGCCCCGTAAAACGCAAAAACGCAAAATCGCAA
>JAFVAS010000040.1 GCA_017480395.1 Oscillospiraceae bacterium
TCTCCCTGATCGGCGAGGGGGTCTACGCCCTGCGAGGGGGCGCGCTGTCCGGTGGGGACGCGCTGTTCTGCCTCGGTGCGGCGGTGCTGGCCGCCTGCGGCGTCATACTGTTAATTAAACGGAGGAGCCTTGAAACACGAAAGGGGTAACGCTGTCTCGTGGATCAAACCCGCTCTTGCGTTTAAAAAAATTTATAGGAGGAATCCATCATGCGCAAATTGTCCAAGCTTCTTGCTCTGCTTCTGGCGCTGACCATGGTCGTTTCCCTCGCTGCCTGCGGTAGCAGCAGCGGCAACACGTCCGCGGCGCCCGCTGAGCCGGGAGCAACTTCCGACGCGGCTGAGCCGGCTCCCGCCGATTCCGCCGAGCCCACCGACACGGCGGAACCCGCCCCCACCAGCGACCCCAACACCCCGCTGGTCGTCGGCTACTCTCCCTTCAACAGCAAGTTCTCCCCCTTCTTCTCTGAGACGGCTTATGACCAGGACGCCTCGGCCATGACTCAGCTCGCTCTGCTGACCAGTGACCGTACCGGCGCCGTCATCGAGAAGGGCATCAACGGCGAGACCGTCAACTACAACGGCACCGACTATACCTACTATGGTCCTGCCGACCTGACCATCACCGAGAATGACGACGGCACCGTCTTCTATGATTTCACCCTGCGTGACGATCTGAAGTTCTCCGACGGCGAGCCCCTCACCATCGACGACGTCATCTTCTCCATGTATGTCCTCTGCGACCCCACCTATGACGGCAGCAGCACCCTGTTCGCTCAGCCCATCCTGGGCATCGATGAGTATCGCTCCGGCATGGACACCCTGCTGAACCTGCTGTTCGCCGCGGGCCGCGACAACACCGACTTCACCTTCTGGGACGAGGCCACTCAGACCGAGTTCTGGGGCAAGTATGACGCCGCCACCACCGCCCTGGCTCAGGAGATCGTTGACTACTGCGTCGGCGCGGGCTACAACGAGGAAGGCGACATCACCGGCGCCGCCGCCAACTGGGGCTTTGGCATTCCCGAGAACGGCACCATCGAGGACTTCGCCGCCGCTCTGGAAGAGGCCTATGGCGCCGACGTGGCCGGCATGATCAGCACCGAGAACGCCGGCTCCTCCGTGGACGACCTGTTCCCCGGCCTGGAGCAGTACTCCGGCGCTGGTATCGAGACCGGCGAGTCCGCCCCCAATATCGAGGGCATCCAGAAGATCGACGACTACAACCTGCGCGTCGTTCTGACCCAGGTGGACGCCACCGCCATCTATCAGCTGGGCGTCAACATCGCCCCCCTGCACTACTATGGCGATGCCTCCCTGTTTGACTATGACAACAACTCCTTCGGCTTCCCGAAGGGCGATCTGAGCAGCGTCCGCGCCAAGACCACCCAGCCCATGGGCGCTGGCCCCTACAAGTTCCTGAAGTTCGAGAACGGCGTCATCAACTATGAGGCCAACGAGTACTACTTCAAGGGCGAGCCCAAGACCAAGTACATCAACTTCCAGCAGTGCACCACCGATGATGACAAGCTCAACGGCGTCACCACCGGCACCATCGACATCACCGATCCTTCCTTCTCCAACGACACCATCGCTGCCATCGAGGCGGCCAACGGCGGTGAGCTGGACGGCGCTGTCGTCACCACCAACACCGTGGACAACCTGGGCTACGGCTACATCGGCATGAACGCCAATGTCACCAACGTGGGCGGCGATCCCTCCTCCGAGGCTTCCAAGAACCTGCGCCGTGCCTTCGCCACCATCTTCTGCGTCTATCGTGACGTGGCCATCGACTCCTACTATGGCGACCGCGCCTCCGTCATCAACTATCCCATCTCCAACACCTCCTGGGCGGCTCCCCGTCCGGCCGATGACGGCTATCGCATCGCCTTCTCCGTTGACGCCGAGGGCAACGACATCTACACCTCCGGCATGTCCGACGAGGAGAAGTACGCCGCCGCTCTGGAGGCCTCTCTGGGCTTCTTCGAGGCCGCCGGCTACACCGTCGAGGACGGCCAGCTGACCGCCGCTCCCGAGGGCGCTTCCCTGGAGTACACCTTCTGGATCCCCGCTGACGGCTCCGGCGACCACCCCGCCTTCATGATCGTCAACGAGGCCAAGAACGCTCTGGCCACCATCGGCATGAACCTGATCATCAAGGATCTGACCAACTCCTCCGAGCTGTGGGATGCCCTGGACGCCCAGCAGGTCGCCATGTGGGCCGCCGCCTGGGGCGCCACCGTCGATCCCGATATGTCTCAGATCTACTTCTCCGGCGATGACACCCACGCCGCCGGCGGCTCCAACTATGAGTACGCCATCGACGATCCCGAGCTGAACCAGCTGATCCTGGACGCCCGTGCCTCCACCGATCAGGCGTATCGTAAGGCGATGTACAAGGCCTGCCTGGACATCATCATTGACTGGGCGGTCGAGGTTCCCACCTATCAGCGCCAGAACGCCATCATCTTCAGCACCGAGCGGGTGAATATGGACACCGTTACCCCCGACATCACCACCTTCTACGGCTGGATGAGCGAGATCGAGAACACGGTCCTGAACTAACCCCTTGACCGCGGTTCTTCCGTAACTGAACCAACGGGTCCGGAACCCCTGCGGCGCAAGCCGCGGGGGCTCCGGACGACACAATGCCTGCCGTATATCCGCGGACGATGGGGCAGTCCATTGTCTGCGGATATACGGCAGTACGGTTTTCATCCCATTCGGAGAGATCGGAATCCTGCGCCCCCTCCCCCGGGAGGTACGGCGAGAGAGATTATTTCGCTTCGCCGCTTCAACGCATTCCAGTGCCGGAGCAGCGAAGGATCGGAGGGTATGCTCGTGCATAAATATATTATCAAACGAATTCTTTTGTCGATCGTCATCTTTTTCTTCGTGATGCTGATCATCTACGCCCTGATGCGCTGTCTTCCCACGTCCTATATCGAGAACGTGGCCCGGGCCAAGTCCCAGCAGCCGGGCTCCAAGAGCTATGAGGAGTGGATGGCCCAGCTGACCGCCATGTACAACATGGACAAGGGCATCCTGGCCGGCTTCTTCTACTGGCTGGGCGACTTCTTCCGGGGCAACTTCGGCGACAGCTGGTATTACACCGTCCCCGTCATCGAGGAGTTCCACGACACCATCTGGCTGTCCTTCGTCATGGGCCTCATCACCATGTTCTTCGAGATCATCATCGCCATCCCCCTGGGCATCATCGCCGCCACCAAGCAGTACTCCCGCACGGATTACACCATATCCGTCGTGGCCCTGGCCGGCATCTCCCTGCCCACCTTCTTCTTCGCGTCGCTGCTGAAGCTGCTGTTCTCCGTCAAGCTGGGCTGGTTCGACCTCTTCGGCCTGGTGGGGCGCAACTACAACCAGCTCTCCGCCTGGGGACAGTTCCTGGACAAGGCCAACCACCTCTTCCTTCCCTGTCTCACCCTGGTGGTCATCAGCATCGGATCCCTGATGCGTTACACCCGCACCAACATGCTGGAGGTGCTCAACGCCGACTACATCCGCACCGCCCGCGCCAAGGGCCTGAGCGAGCGGAAGGTCATCTATCACCATGCCTTCCGCAACACCCTCATCCCCCTGGTCACCATCGTCGGCGGCTCCCTGCCCGGCCTGTTCTCCGGCGCCCTGATCACCGAGACGCTGTTCTCCATCCCCGGCATCGGCTACGCCTCCTACCACGCCATGGTCAGCGGAGACATTCCCTTCTCCATGTTCTACCTGGCGTTCCTGGCCATTCTGACCCTGCTGGGCAACCTGATCTCCGACATTCTGTACGCCGTGGTCGATCCGCGGGTACGCATCGCGTAAGAGGGGAGGCGGAATACAATGAGTGAAAACGAAACCAAGAACACCTCCCCCGAGAACGAAGAGGTTCAGTACTCCCTGAACGACGACCGCCGCGTCAAGGTCCTCTCCCCCGGTGCCATGGTCGCCAAGCGCTTCTTCCGCAACCGGATCGCCGTGGTGGGCCTGTCCATCCTGGCGTTTATGTTCCTCTTCTCCTTCCTGGGCGGCATCATCACCCCCTACACCGAGGACGAGCAGTTCTACCGCTCCGAGTACCTGAACAAGGAGTACGCCGGCGTGGTGCAGAACGTGGACTTCCGCTTCGTCTCCGCCGAGGGACAGGATCTGGGCAGCGTCCTGCAGGCCCAGGTCGTGCTGGCCACCCAGCGGGGCAACGACTCCTTCACCTATCGGGACGTGGACTACCAGGTCATCGAGGAGGGCACCGACTTCTACCGCGTCACCCTGGCCGACGGCACCACGCTGGGCATCGCCTATAAGGATATTGTGAACTCCAGCGTGGAGGGTGCCAAGATCTCCTACGACTTCTACTACAACGCCCTGCTGGCCTACACCAACGAAAGTGGCAGCTTCTCCGCCGACGGCAAGGAGTTCACCATCGATGAAAACGGCGTGGTCAGCGACGGCAGCAATGAGGTGGCCTTCATCAGCCGCTATGTCGTCCAGCCCATCATGTCCGACGTCTTCCTCTCCCGGGACTTCCAGGAGATGCTGATCGTCTGCCTGGAGGACGGGCAGGACACCTTCACCTACACCGACGAGAACGGCGAGACCGCCGAGTACTCCATCTCCTACCGTCCCGACGTCAAGAACTGGTCCGTCCGTCAGCAGACCGAGACCCGGATCTATGACACCTACGCCGCCCCCAGCGCCAAGCACTGGCTGGGCACCGACCGCAACGGCATGGACATGATGACCCGCCTGATGTACGGTGGCCGGGTGTCCCTGATCATCGGCTTCATCGTTGAGATCATCAGCACCGTCCTGGGCATCATCATGGGCGGCCTGGCCGGATATTTCGGCCACTGGGTGGACAACCTGATCATGCGTATCGTCGATATTTTCTACTGCATCCCCTCCATGCCCATCATCATCATCCTGGGCGCGGCCATGGACGCCATGAGCGTCGATCCCCAGATCCGTATGCTCTACCTGATGCTGATCCTCGGCTTCCTGGGCTGGCCCGGCATGGCCCGCCTCATCCGCGGCCAGATCCTCTCCCTGCGGGAGCAGGAGTTCATGACCGCCACCGAGGCCTGCGGCATCAGCGTCTCCCGCCGCATCTTCAAGCACCTGGTGCCCAACGTCATCCCCCAGATCATCGTCTCCGTCAGTATGGGCATCGGCGGCACCATCCTCACCGAGGCCACCCTGAGCTTCCTGGGCCTGGGCGTCAAGTTCCCCTTCGCCTCCTGGGGCAACATTATCAACGACGTGAACAATACCTTCGTTCTGACGACGTATTGGTTCATCTGGATTCCTGCGGGTCTGCTGCTGCTGCTGACCGTGCTCGCCTTCAACCTGGTGGGCGACGGCCTGCGCGACGCATTCGACCCCAAGATGAAGCGGTAAGGAGGGCGCAATCATGGCAAAAAAGAAAGCGGAAGGCTATCTCTCCGCCCGGGAATCCCGGCGCATCTCCCGCGAGAACCGCAAAATCACCAACGCATACGAGAAGCAGCGCAAGCGCAAGAACGTGCCGGAGAACGAATACCTCACCACGATGCGTGACCCCAACAACGCCGTGGAATTTGACAACCTGCACACCTATTTCTTCACCGACGCCGGCACGGTCAAGGCGGTGGACGGCGTCAGCTTCGAGGTGCCCATCGGCAAGACCGTGGGCGTCGTGGGCGAGTCCGGCTGCGGCAAGTCGGTCACCAGCCTCTCTCTGATGCAGCTGCTCCAGCGGCCCCAGGGCCAGGTGGTGGACGGCGCGATCCGTCTGAATCTGGGCGACAAGGCCTATGACGTCACCCGTACCCCCAACGAGGTGCTGCAGAAGCTGCGGGGACACTACGTCTCCATGATCTTCCAGGAGCCCATGACCGCCCTGAACCCGGTGTTCCGCATCGGCGACCAGATCAACGAGGTCATTGAGCTCCACGACGGCGAGGGACAGAGCGCAGAGGACATCAAAAAGCGCACCATCGGCCTGCTGGAGATGGTGGGCATCGCCAACTCCGAGGGTGTCTACTCCATGTTCCCCCACGAGCTCTCCGGCGGTATGCGGCAGCGCGTGGTCATCGCCATGGCCCTGGCCTGCAACCCCAAGGTCATCATCGCCGACGAGCCCACCACCGCCCTGGACGTCACCATCCAGGCCCAGATCCTCGACCTGCTGCGGCAGCTGAAGAACCGCATCAACTCCTCCATCATGTTCATCACCCACGACCTGGGCGTCATCGCCGAGATGGCGGATTACGTCGTCGTCATGTACGCCGGCCGGGTCGTGGAGCGGGGCACCGCGGCGGACATCTTCCACCACCCCGCCCATCCCTACACCATTGGCCTGATGGCCTCCAAGCCGGTGGTCGGTAAGAAGATCGACAAGCTCTACTCCATCCCCGGCAAGGTACCCAACCCCATCAACATGCCCAACTACTGCTATTTCAAGGATCGCTGCGAAATGTGCGTGGACGGCTGCGACGGCGAGTATCCCTGCATGATCAGCCTGTCGGAGACCCACCAGGTGAGCTGCTACCGCTACTACGACGGGAAGGAGGAGAAATAAGATGGCCGCTATCAACAAAACTCAGATCGACACCTCCTTCACCCCGGTGACCTATGATCCCCAGTATATCCTGATGGTGAACAACCTGAAGAAGTACTTCCCCATCAAGGGCGGCATGATCTCCCGCACCGTGGGCCATGTCAAGGCCGTGGACGGCGTCACCTTCAACCTCAAGCGGGGCACCACCATGGGCCTCGTGGGCGAGTCCGGCTGCGGCAAGACCACCACCGGCCGCACCATCCTGCGCCTCTCCGGCGAAAAGACCGGCGGCCAGGTGCTCTTCAACGGCAAGGAGGTCTACGACCTCTCCGCCAAGGAGATGCGGGAGATGCGCACCAAGATGCAGATCATCTTCCAGGACCCCTTCTCCAGCCTCTCCCCCCGTCTGCCCGTCGGCGAGATCATCGGCGAGGCCGTGCGGGAGCACAAGCTGGTGGCCTCGGAGGAGTTCGACGACTACATTGACCGCATTATGGACAGCTGCGGCCTGCAGCCCTTCCACAAGGACCGCTATCCCCACGAGTTCTCCGGCGGTCAGCGGCAGCGTATCTGCATCGCCCGGGCCCTGGCCCTCAACCCGGAGTTCGTCGTCTGCGACGAGCCCGTATCCGCCCTGGACGTGTCCATCCAGGCCCAGATCATCAATCTGCTGCGGGAGCTCCAGGAGCAGTACAAGCTGACCTACCTCTTCATCTCCCACGACCTGTCGGTGGTGGAGCACATCTCCGACTCCGTCGGCGTCATGTATCTGGGCAACCTGGTGGAGTACGGCACCACGGAGGACATCTTCCGCATGCCGCTGCACCCCTACACCGAGGCGCTGTTATCCGCCATCCCCGTGCCCGATCCGGACGCCAAGATGAACCGCATCGTGCTGGAGGGCAGCATCCCCAGCCCCGCCAACCCGCCCAAGGGCTGCAAATTCCACACCCGCTGCGAGAAGTGCATGGAAGTGTGCAAGTACGCCGCGCCGGAGTGGACCGAGGTGGAGCCGAACCACTTCTGCGCCTGCCACCTCTACAACAGTGCCGACGCCCAGGCCCGGGCCAACGAGACCATGAAGGCGGAGATGGCGGCCCAATGAGCAAGAAACCCACCCTCCCCGACGGGGATGACGGGCGCACCATTGCCAATATGAACGTGGAGGGAATGCCCTGGTATTCCCCCGCGCCCAAGCGGGATGTGCCTCCGGCGCCGGAGCAGTCCGACCCCCTCTCCCGGGAGGACCGGCGGCACTATATCCTGGGTGCGCTGCTGGCGGCGCTGGCCGTCGCGGCGGTCTTCGGGGTGGCCATCTTCCTGTTCATCTCCTTCTGCGACTTTATCTGGTTCCGCTGAGCCAGGAAAACAACCAAACAACGGAGCGACGATCCGAGGATCGCCGCTCCATTTTTATGAAAAACAGGATCAAAAACGGATGTTTCTTTTCGCAAGGGCCGACCTATGCAAAAAATGGCGGGATTTTTATAATATGATTGCGAAGAATTCTGCCTGCAACCCGCTGAATAAGGAGGAGGTTTTTCATCATGTCATTTGTCATCAATCAGGATTTCTGCAGCGCCTGTCACCGCTGCCGCACCGAGTGTCCCAAGGGGGCGATCCGATTCCGAAACGCAAAAAACTGGATCGACCCTGGGAAGTGCA
>JAFVAS010000041.1 GCA_017480395.1 Oscillospiraceae bacterium
CCGCTGAGCCGCCTGATCGGCACCCTCCAGCACCCCGCCGACGACGCGGGGAGCCCGGAGCAGACGCGGCATCTGCGGGCCGTGCAGCGGAAAAACTGCCAGGTGCTGCTGCGCATGGTGGACAATATGGAGGCCCTGGGCGCCCTGGCGTCCCAGTCCCCCCGGCCGGTGGTGCTGGATCTGGGCGGCCTGTGCGTCGAGATCGTGCGGCAGAGCGAAGCCCTGGCGTCCATGGCCGGGGTGGCCCTGGAGCTGGAGCTCAGGGGGGGCAACCTGCTGGTCTCCGGCGAGGAGACGCTGCTGTCCCGCATGATCTACGAGCTGCTGTCCAACGCCCTGCGCAGCGCCGGGGACGGCGGCCGGGTGCTGCTGCGCCTGGAGAAGCAGGGGACGTTCCTTCTGCTGAGCGTGGACGACTCGGGGGCGGGCTTCTCCCCCGCCGAGCTGGCCCTCGCCTTTGACCCCGCCCACGCCTCCGAGGCCATCGACAACCCCCGGGGCGGACTGGGGCTGGGACTGTCCCTGTGTCAGGCGGTGGCGGCCCGCCACGGCGGACGCCTGGCCCTGCTGGGGGGCGGACACGGCCGGGTGGTGGTGCAGCTCCCCCTGTCCCAGGACACCACCCCTTCCCCCATGCGCTGCGCCAGCGATCTGACCGGCGGCTTCCAGGAGGCCCGGCTCCGCCTGGCCGATGTGCTGCCCTGGGAGTGCTTCACCGAGGAGGAGCTGTGATGGCCCCGGTGATCCGCCCCGCGGCGCCGGGGGATCTGCCCCGGCTGCTGGAAATTTACAACGACGAGGTGCTCCACGGCGCGGCCACCTTCGACCTGGAGCCCAAGACCCTGGCGGAGCGGCAGGTCTGGTTCGACGCCCACAACGTGGATCACCACCCCCTCTACGTCTCCGAGGAGGCCGGGGTGGTGACGGGCTACGTCAGCCTCTCCCCCTATCGGGAGAAGGCGGCCTTTGACCCCACCGTGGAGCTGTCCATCTATATTGACCGGGCCTGGCGGGGCAAGGGGGTCGCCACGGCGCTGATGGCCCACGCCCTGGCGGAGGCCCGGCGGGATGCGCGCACCCACCACGTCATCAGCGTCATCACCGCCGGAAACGAGGCCAGCATCCGCCTGCACGAGCGCTTCGGCTTTGTCCCCTGCGGCACCCTCCCGGAGGTGGGCTATAAATTCGGACGCTACTGGGATGTGGTACATTACTGCCTGATCGTATGAACCAGGGAAGCAAAAAAGCAGTCTGCCCCTCTGTGGGCAGGCTGCTTTTTCTGTGATCTGTCTTATTTGCCTCAGGCCTCCGGCTCCGGCTCGGCCTCCTCCGCTTCCTCCCCGGCGGCGGCGTCAAAATCCTCCGCCGTGATGAGCATCAGGTCCTCCCGGGTGGGGGCCTCCAGGGCGGCGACCCGGTCCGACTGGCAGGCCACCAGCTTCTCAAAGAGGTTGCGCACCTCCCGGGCGTTGCCAAAGTTCTCGTCCCGGGTCTCAAAGGCCTCCTCCAGCAGCTTTTTCGCCTTCTCCCGGGCGTCGTCGGAGAGCTGATAGCTGTTGCGGCGGCACTGGGACTCCAGGATGGAGAGCAGCTGCTCGGCGGAATAGTCCTCGAAGTAGAAGTACTTGTTGAACCGGGACTCCAGGCCCGGGTTGGAGTGGATAAAGTCGTTCATCAGGCCGGTGTAGCCCGCCACGATGACGATCAGGTCGTCCCGGTGATCCTCCATGTTCTTGAGGATGACCTCCACCGCCTCCTTGCCGAAGTCGTTGGTGCCCTCCTGGCTGGTGAGGGCGTAGGCCTCGTCGATGAAGAGCACGCCGCCCATGGCCCGGGTGATGACCTCCTGGGTCTTGATGGCGGTCTGGCCGACGTAGCCCGCCACCAGGCCGGAGCGGTCGGTCTCCACCAGGTGGCCCTTGGACAGCACGCCAATGGCGTGGTAGATCCGGGCCAGCAGCCGGGCGACGGTGGTCTTGCCGGTGCCGGGGTTGCCCAGGAAGACCAGGTGCAGGCTCATGGCCGGGACGGAGAGGCCGTTCTCCTCCCGCAGGCGGCGCACCTTCACCAGGTTGATGAGGCTGCGCACATCCTTCTTCACCTGCTCCAGCCCGCACAGCTCGTCCAGCTCCGCCAGCACGTCCTCCAGCTTCTCCGGGGGCGGCGCGTCCTCCTGGGGGCTGTCCCCCGCCGGGGCGGCCTGACCCTGGGGGGTCTCGGGCTGGATCTTGTCCGGGTTCTGGTTCTTGGTCACATAGTCGGTGGCGTGGAGGTCGGACCTGGTGCCGCTCTGGCTCTGCAAAAGCTGGGTGCACTGATCCACATAGGCGGCCTCGTCGGGATCGACGGTGTCGTCCACGGCGGCGAAGAGCAGCATCAGGATGGAGCACAGCTCGATGAATTTGTCGGCGTTCTTCCGCCTGGCCCCGGCGTCGGCGCGCACCAGGTCGGCAAAAAAGCCCGGGGCGGCAAAGGCCGGGGCGGAGGCGACGGCGGCGCACAGCTCGAAATAGAGGATAGAGGGGGCCCGGTTGCCCTTGGAGCAGATGGCGTTGTAGGCGGCCACATGCTTCTCCGTCACCGGCCCGCCGTGCTGCCACACCGCCAGGGCGCAGCGCCGGAAGAAGGGGTCGGCCTCCTGCACGAAATTGAGCCGCAGGGTGGGATCCCCCAGCATCCGGGCGAAGGCGGAGATGCCGGTGCGGTACTTCTCCCCCACCATCTCCGCCGTGATCTTGTCTTTGCTCATGGCCTGATCGCTCCTCCACTGCCTGAAATATTCTGGTTCCATTATAGCCTTGCAAAAAGCCCGGGTCAAGAGGAATCCTCCCTCCGGGCGGATTCCCGGCTGTTCCCCGGTTGGTCGGAGGTTTCCATTTTTCTTCTATCTTTTTAACAAAGTATTGACGCCCCCCCACCCAGAATATTGTATAATCTAACCATATTTGACGGCGGAACACCGCAGAGAGAGGAATGACGTAACATGAAACGAACCAAACACCTATTGATACTGCTGCTGACGCTGGCCCTGCTGCTGTGCGCCATGACGTTCGGCGCTTCGGCCTATGAGGTGATAAGCGGCACCTGCGGCGACAGCGCAACCTGGAGCCTGGACAGCGACGGCACCCTGACCGTCAGCGGCACCGGCTCCTTCGCCTTCAGTTGGGGCGGCGACAATTTTACCGGTCTGCTGCAGGCGAAGAATCAGGTCACCTCCGTCGTCATCAAGGACGGCATCACCGAGATTGGAGACGGCGCCTTTTCCAACATCAATACGCCGATCAAGGTCACCATCCCCCGCAGCGTGACCAGCATCGGATCCAGTGCGTTTTCCGGCTGTAACAATCTGACCGAGGTCATCGGCGGCTCCGGCCTGACCAGCATCGGGCCCTACGCCTTTGCCGGGTGCGAGAACCTGACCAGCCTCACCATCCCCGCCGGGGCCGAGGTCAGATCGGGGGCATTTAACAGCTGCTTCGGCCTGGCCGATGACCAGGGTCTGATCGTCGTGAGCCACGTCCTCTATGGCTGCGTGGATTACGACATTGCGGACGTTGCTGTCCCCAGCGGCGTGACAAGGATTCACGGCGGTGCATTTTCTGAATCGACTCTAGCTTATACTTCTCTGCGCACCGTCACCATCCCGGAGGGGGTGACCACCATTGAGAGCGGTGCCTTCCGCAACCTCATCAACCTGGAGCAGGTCACCATCCCCGCCAGCGTCACCCAGATGGGGGGAGATGCCTTCCGGTTTGCGCCTCTTGGCGGCGAGAAGGCCAACAGCGACCTCACCATCACCTTCAAGGGCAGCGCTCCCTTTGCATCCGATGGGCGGTATTTCTATGGACGCTCCGGCACCATCTATTATCCCGCCGGGAACTCCAGCTGGGCCAACGCGTCGGCCCTGATTTCCGGTGACTTCACCTTGGTGCCCGTGGGCACCCCCGCCGTCACCGCCGGGTGGAAGCAGAACAGCACCGGGTGGTGGTATCAGAATGCCGATGGCACCTATCCCGCCGCCAAGTGGCAGCAGATCGGCGGCAAGTGGTATCACTTCGACAAGAGCGGCTACATGCAGACCGGCTGGCTGAAGGACGGCTCCACCTGGTATTACCTCTCCTCCGGCGGCGCGATGCAGACGGGTTGGCAGAAGGTCGGCGGAACCTGGTACTATCTGAATTCCTCCGGGGCCATGCTGACGGGCTGGCAGCAGATCGGCGGCAGCTGGTACTACATGAACTCTTCCGGTGCCATGCAATCCGGCTGGGTCAAGAGCGGCGGAACCTGGTACTACCTGACAGACTCCGG
>JAFVAS010000042.1 GCA_017480395.1 Oscillospiraceae bacterium
CCGGTCTTGGCCAGCAGCTCCGGATCGGTGACCCGCAGCATCATGGAGCGGGAATCCTGCCCAGTGCAGCGGTAGACCCGCAGGATCTCCACGCTGTACTCCCGCACCGCGTCGCCGTCCACGTTGGCCAGAATGGTAGCCTCGCCCACCCGGGTCTCCTCGATGGTGGCCACGGGAAGGGCCTGCCCATCAAAGGTGTCCTCCTCCGTCACGCCGAAGACGCCGCATTCGGTGTTGGCATAGAGGGTGCCCAGGTCGTGCTCCAGATCAAAGCTGCCGTGCAGCTCCCCCGGGGTGCCCTTCGTTCCGGCCTGCACGTCCACGACCTCAGCTCCCATGATGGCCCCGGACTCCAGAGGCATCAGCAGGTGAGTGTCCACGTCGTTGATGCCGTGGCCCAGGGCGGCAAATTTTCCGCTCTGTGGGTCATAATAGGTGATGGTTCCGATGCCCGCCATGGAGTCCCGAATCCACGCCCCCAGCTTATAGCTGCCGTCGGAGCCCTGAACCGCCGCCGCCTCAGTCTCCACATGACGTCCGTTGCGGCTGACCTGCAGGGAGAGCGGCTCCCCCATGCTGGTGCGCAGAATGGTCTGCACCGCCTCGATGGAATCCACCTGATGCCCGTCGATGTGGGTGATGATGTCGCCCTCCCGCAGGCCGCAGTCCTTGGCGGGGGAGCTCTCACCCGATGACGTCGTCACCTCGGACAGGCCCACCACCATGACACCCCGGGCGAAGAGCTTGATGCCCACCGCCCGGCCGACGGGCACCACATACCGGGTCTGCGTTCCGCCGCCCAGACAGGCGACCGCCCCGCCTGCCCGGGTGTCCAGCCGCTCAAAACTCCCCAGCGCCGCCAGGGAGAGCGCCAGCAGCATCGCCATCAGCCGCACCAGCCACGGCCTTGCCTCCTTTTGTTCCATAAATTTCCTCCCAGCCCCTCTGAAAAAATTTGCGCTTGACCGCGCAGAATTACTATGTCTCAAAATCGGGGCATTTTTCTGGCAATGTCAAGCAGCGCTGGCAGTCGGATTTTGCCGTCCGGCGGACACTGCGGATTTTTTCAGATGAAAACCGGGAAGGAATGGAATTTTTCCAGCAATGCACTATATGCGGAAAACGGGAGGTGGATGCCGGGCTAGGCCCGCTTTACTTCGACCAGGTTGGTGTGCTGGGGATTGCCCCGGGCGTAGGGGGTGGGGGTCTGACTGGTCAGCACGTTGATGGAGCCGTTCTGATCCACGCCGTCGGCGTCCGGAGTGAACCAGCTCCCCTGGGCGAGGGCCACGACGCCGGGCTGAAGCCGGCGGGTGACGTGCACCGGGACGCGTGTGCGGCCCCGGTCGTTCCAGATCTCGGCGGCGTCCCCCTCGGACAGGCCGCGCCTTGCGGCGTCGTCGGGATGGATCCACAGCCGCTGGGGGTCCAGCGGCTCCAGACCGGGGTTGTTGTCGTGAATGGAGTGGCAGCGCCGCTTGGTGTGCCAGCCGATGAGCTGGAGGGGATATTTTTTTCGCAGCGGGTCCTGCGGCCCCTCCGGCGGCGCGACATAGCGGGGGATGGCGGGAAAATCGCTTTTAAAGGTTGTCCGCCACACCTTGGGGGAGAAGAGCTCGATCTTTCCGCTCTCGGTGGGGAAGGGATGGGCCTGGGGATCGCGGCACTCCGCCTCGAAGGCGATGGTGACGGGATTGTTCCGATAGCGGTGGATGCCCCGGGCGCGGAAGGCGTCAAAATCCGGCAGCTCCGGCTCCTTGGCGCGCAGCTGGTTGTAGAGATGCTCCAGCCAGCCCCGGGTGTCCCGTCCCTCGGTGAAGGCCTCCCGCAGACCCAGCCTGTCCGCCACCTCCGAGAGCCAGTCATACTCAAACCGTCCCTCCCCCAGGGGAGGGATCACCTGATTGTTGTAGCCGATGAAATCCCCCCATTTCCAGGGCTGGGTCAGATTCTCACTCTCCAGAAAGGAGACGCCGGGGAGCAGGATGTCGGCAAATTTGGCGCTGGAGGTCAGAAAGAGGTCGCTGCACACGATGAATTCGCATTTCGAGGTGTCCCGCAGCAATTCGGCGGTGCGGTTGATGTCGCTGTGCTGGTTGATCAGGCAGTTGCCCGCCAGATTCAGAATCATTTTAATGTCGCTGTCCAGCCGTTCACCCCCCACCACGCCGTCCAGCGCCGTCATGGTGTGGCCGTGCTCCACCGCCTCCGTCCAGCAGAAGGTGGGGATGGCGCGGCCATAGGGATTTTGGGGCTTGACGGAGGGGAAGTCGGCATGGCGCTCGTAGAGCGCGTGGCCGCTGGCCCAGCCGCCCCGCACTCCGACGTTGCCGGTCATACAGGCCAGGAGAATGGCCCCCCGCACCCCCTGCTCCCCGTAGGCGTGGCGCTGGGCGCCGTAGCCCAGGAGGATGGCGGCGGGTTTGGCCTTTGCCAGCCGCAGGGCCAGAGAGCGGATGGTGGGGGCAGGGACGCCGCAGATTGTCTCCGCCCACTCCGGTGTTTTGGGGATTCCGTCCGTCTCTCCGGTCAGATAGGAGAGATAGCAGGCCTCCGGCGGGACGCCGGGGGGCATGTGGGCCTTGTCAAAGCCGAGGCAGCAGCGGTCGAGGAAGGCCTGATCCTGCAGTCCCTCACTCCAGATCACATAGGCCATGGCGTCCTCCAGCGCGGCGTCGGTGGCCGGGCGGATGGGGATCCACTCGCAGTCTAAAGCCCGCACGGTGTCGCTCTCCCGGGGATCGATAACGACAAGGGGAATTCCTTTCGCCTTGGCTGTTTGCAACAGGTGCATGCTCACGCAGTCGAATTTTGTCTCGGCGGGGTTGTGGCCCCAGAGCAGGATGAGCTGGCTGTCCAGCCAGGTCTCCGGGGAGGAGCCGGTGTGCATGGTTCCGTACATCAGTTCCGTCGCCTGGGAGATGCAGGCGGTGGAGTAGGAGTTGTAGTAGTCCAGATAGCCCCCGTCCAGGGCCAGCAGTCGCTGGGCCAGGCTCTTGGGGGAGAAGGCGGCGCTGACCCCGGTGGCATAGGTGACGTAGCGGGAGCCGGGGCCATAGGTGTCCCGGATGCGCCGCCACTCGGAGGCGATGGTGTCCACGGCCTCCTCCCAGCTGATCCGCTGGAATTTTCCCTCGCCCCGGGGGCCCACCCGCTTCATGGGATAGCGCAGCCGGTCGGGGGAGAGGAAGGTGCGGTGGTAGTTCATCCCCCGGGCGCAGGCGCAGAGGGGGACGCCCTCTCCGGCCTCCGCCGGGGTGTCGGTGGTCAGGCGCAGAATCTCCCCGCCGCGCACATGGGCGCGGATGATGCACCGCCCGCCGCAGTTGTTGCGCCCGGTGGTGGGGATGATCTGGATTTCATCGTATTCGGACATGGGTTACGCCCCTTTCCCGGTTGGGCCGGATGATGGAAGAGCTGTGAAGCGAAATAAGTTTACACAACGGAAATTGACAGTACGGGGGAAACATGGTATGCTAAAGCGCAGAAACGCGGAACAGACCGATGACAGAAGGGAAGTTGTTCTATGTTAGGTATTATCGGCGCCATGCAGGTGGAGATCGCCGCCCTGCGCGCGCACATGGAAATTGAGGATACCGCCGTCATCAGCGGGATGGAGTTCGTCCGGGGCAGGCTGAATGGCACGGAGGTCGTGGCCGTGGTGTGCGGCGAGGGGAAGGTGGCCTCCGCCGTCTGCGCCCAGACCCTGATCCTGCAATATCATGTGGACGCCATCATCAACACCGGGGTGGCGGGCACCCTCTGCGACGAGCTGGGCATCAAGGACGTGGCCATCGCCGCCGACGTGGTGCAGCATGATATGGACGTCACCGCCCTGGGCTATCCCCTGGGCCAGATCCCCTCGCTGGATGTGTTGAAGATCCCCTGTGATCGGGCGCTGGTGGCCGCGCTGGAGCGGGCCGTGGCCCAGGTGGGGGTGGCCCACATCCGCACCGGAACCATCGCCTCCGGCGATATGTTCCTCCACACCGCCGAGCGCAAGCGCTTCATCGTGGAGCAGTTCGGCGCCATCGCCGGGGAGATGGAGGGGGCCAGCATCGGCCAGGTGTGCCATCTGAACGGTGTGCCCTTCGTCGTGCTGCGCACCATCTCTGATGACGCCTCCGGCGCAGCCCCCGCCTCCTTTGAGACCTTTGCCGCCGAGGCGGCCGAGCTGGCCTGCCGGATCGTCACCCGCTTCTGCGCGCTGTTGGAGGGCTGAACCATGGAGATCATGACCATTGCCAGCTTTACCGTCGATCACGATAGATTGGAGCCGGGGCTCTACGTCTCCCGGGTGGACGGGGACATCACCACCTATGACCTGCGCACCCGCAAGCCCAACATGGGGGACTACATGGACAACCTGACCATGCACTCGGTGGAGCACATGTTCGCCACCTAGGCCCGAAACTCCGAATTTTCGGATAACATCATCTATTTCGGGCCCATGGGCTGCCAGACCGGGTTTTATCTGCTGACCCGGGGCATGACCAACGAGCAGGTGCTGGAGCTGACCCGGCGGGTGCTGGGGCAGATCATAGACCACCGGGGGCCGGTCTTCGGCGCGGAGCGGAAGGGGTGCGGCAACTACCGCAACCTGAACCTGGAGGCCGCGCAGCTGGAGTGCCGCCGCTACCTGGACGTGCTGGACTCCCGGCCGGTCACATTTCAATATGAGTAAACCAAAAGGAGCGGGCATGTTTCACCCGCTCCTTTGAGCGTTTTTATAGCCCCAGCATCATCCGGGCAAAGTTGAAGAAGATGAGCAGCGAGAGGGCGTCCACGATGGTGGTGATGAAGGGAGAGGCCATGACCGCCGGGTCAAAGCCCAGCTTGTCCGCCAGCAGGGGCAGCGTGCAGCCCACCAGCTTGGCGCAGATGATGGTGACGCACAGGGTGATGCAGACCACGGCGTCCACCATCAGGGTGATGCCGGAATTGCCCAGCAGCATCCGATCGATCAGCCAGATCTTGAGGAAGTTCACCGCCGCCAGGGTGACGCCGCAGGCCACGGCCACCCGGACCTCCTTCCAGATGACCCGGAAGATATCCCTGAACTCCACGTCGCCCAGGGAGAGGGCGCGGATGATGGTGACGCTGGACTGGCTGCCGGAGTTGCCGGCGGTGTCCATCAGCATGGGGATGAAGCCGGTCAGCGCCACGCAGGCGGCCAGCTGATTCTCAAAGTTGGAGATGATGATGCCGGTGAAGGTGGCACCCACCATCAGCAGCATCAGCCAGGGGATGCGGGACTTCCAGGTGGCGAAGACGCCGGTCTTGAAGTAGGGCTTCTCTGTGGGGAGGATGGCGGCCATCTTCTCGATGTCCTCCGTGGCCTCGTCCTCCATGACGTCCACGGCGTCATCGACGGTGACGATGCCCACCAGGCGGTTCTCCTGATCCACCACGGCCAGGGACAGCAGGTCGTAGCGGTTGAAGAGCTCCGCCACGTCCTCCTGGTCGTCGGTGGTGACGCATCGGATGACGTTGTCATCCATGATATCGCCGATATAATCCTCGTAGTCGTGGAGCAGCAGATCCTTCACCGTGACCACGCCCTCCAGGTGGCGCTGCTGGTCGGTGACGAACAGGACGTAGATGCTCTCCGACTGCTCCGCGTGGGAGCGGATGTAGTCAAAGGCGTCGTGCACCTGCATCTCCTGCTTGAGGGCGATATACTCGGCGGTCATGATGCTGCCCGCAGAGTTCTCCGGATAGTTGAGGAACTGGTTGATGAGGCTCCGGGTCTCGGGCTTGGCGCTCTTCAGCACCCGGCGCACCACGGTGGCGGGCAGCTCCTCCAGCATATCGACGGCGTCGTCCACATACAGGTCCTCGATGATGCGGCCCAGCTCGTTATCGGTGATGGAGTTGATGATGATCTCCTGCACGTCGGCGGGGAGAAAGGCGAACACGTCCGACGCCTTGTCCTTGGCCAGCATCCGGAAGACCAGCAGCTGCTTGTCGTCGGGCAGGGACTCGATATACTCGGCGATGTCCGCCTCGTTCAGATCGTTGACCTTTTCCCGCAGCATGCGGTATTTTTTATCCGCCAGCAGCTGGTCCAGGTCGTCGGGGGAGAACCCGTAGGTCTCCACAAAATCTTCTTTTTCCATAAAAAACTGCCTCCTTTTCCTGAAATGGGGTATGCGGGGAAAATGGTAGAGGCAGAGATGCACCCGGCGCAGAACGTCGCTCGGAGGTCAGAGATCGGATCGGAACCGCAAGGGCACCGGCAGATCCTGGCCTATGCCGGGGTCACGTCTGCAACTTCGACCATCGCTTTCCATTACGGCTCCAACTCCTTTCCTGTTTGATCGGAACATGAAAATTCCATACAAAGATATTATATGACCCGATGCCCCAAAATGCAACCACAAAAACCGGAAATTCGCGGCGCGGCGCCAGGTTCCGGCAGTTGCGGGGACGGACAGGGTCTGCTATACTGAAGCCAGCCCACGGCCTGCGCCGGAGGGGCCGTTTTTGAACGACTGGACGATTGCGTCGA
>JAFVAS010000043.1 GCA_017480395.1 Oscillospiraceae bacterium
CATCATGTAGTAGTTGCCCCGCTTGGTACCGAAATAGTGCTGCATCATCAGGCCCATGGCGTCGCCGGGCACCAGACCGCCCTGGGCGTGGGGCGTCTCGATGACGGTGTCCTCGGAGACCAGGGTGACGTCGCTCATGAAGGCGGTGTCCCAGTGGAAGCCGGGGCCGGGGACGGCACCGATGGTGGGGACATCCAGGTCAAAGACCATGTTCTTGATCAGGTTGGTGTCGTCAAAATATTGGTGCTGAAAGCGCTGGGTGGGCAGCTGGGAGTAGGTCTCCCAGCCCTCGGGGTCGGACTCGATCATCCAGTTCGGGCCCAGGTGGGTGAAGATGATGATCTCGTTCTTCCAGTCCATGCTCAGCATGCGGACCAGCTGGGAGATGGCCCGGTGGGCCATGCCGGAGTGGTGCATGGGCATGTCCCTGGTCTTCCAGGTGACCTGCAGGATGCCGTCCTCCCGATAGAGGTCGGCAAAGTCCCTGAACCAGGCCCCGTACTCCTCCAGCTCGGGCAGCTTCGCGTAATCAGCTAAGGGTGCCATAAACAATTCCTCCTGTCTTCTGTGCGATCCATCGCGGGTTTCATGCCCTCATTATACACCGCCGCAACGCGGATGGGAAACAATGCAAGCGCCGATTCACAATTTTTAATTGTGAATCGGCGCTTGCATTCGCTATTTTACCCTCAATCTACCCTATTCAGTTGTAAAAAAGCGTTCCATGTGCTATGATGGGCCAAAGGAGTGGATCACGATGCTGTACCAGAGGATCAAGTGCTTCCTGGAGGTTGCCAACTGCCTCAGCTTCTCCACGGCGGCGAAGAACCTGTATATCAGTCAGCAGGCTGTCACGCGGCAGATCGCCGCCCTGGAGGGGGAGCTGGGCCTAAAGCTGTTCTACCGCACCACACGCCAGGTGGCGCTGACCCCGGCGGGCAGCGTCCTGCGGGACGACTTCACCCAGGTCAACCGGCAGATCGACGACAGCATCCGCCGGGCGCGGGCGCTGGACGCGTCGGGGAAGGATCTGCTGCGGGTGGGCTTTCTGTCCGCCCTGTCCCAGCGGGAGATCATCCTCCCGGTGGCGGACTACCTGATGAAGCACCGCCCGGAGTACGAGCTGGACATCCGGCTCCTGGACGTGGTGGAGCTGCGCAACCGGATGCTGGACGGGAGGCTGGATCTCTGCGTCACCACCAGCAACGACTGGCGGCTGTGGCCCGGCGTGGAGGGCACTGTGCTGCAAAAAAAGCAGTTTCAGGTGGTCTACTCCACCCGGCATCCCCTGGCCCGGTGCGGGGCGGTCACCCTGGAGGCGCTGGCCCAGCACACCCAGCTCATCCTGCCCCATGACTATCTGCTGGAGGGGGTGGAGCTGTGGGGGCGGAAGGTTCCCTACCAGAGGGCGGTCTCCTGCCCGGACTTCCGCACACTGATGGTGCGGCTGGCCCTGGGGGAGGGCTTCGCCCTGCTGACCAAGGTGCTGGAGGGGCATGACGACCCCAGCCTGTGCTACTGGGATCTGCCCTTTCCCGAGGCCCACGCCGAGATCGTCTGCCTGCGCCGGGAGAACGACCGGGAGGAGATCCAGCGGATCATCTCCGACATTCAGCTGCGAAATCTGGTGCAGGTGTAACCGCCGCCGGGACAACCACCCGGCAGAACCAAATGATCCCACCAGAAAGCGGACATCTCCAGATGGAGATGTCCGCTTTTTTCAGTTCACCCAGAGGTCGAGATCGACATTGCCCGCGATCCCCTCCACCCGACCGGTGTTGGCGTACTGCCACAGGTCAAAGGCGTAGGCAAAGCTGGGCCAGTCGGTGTACTCGGCGTACCAGGCGGTATAACCCTGGAGCCGGGTCATGTCGTAGCGCAGATAGCCCACCATCCCGTTGCAGTAGAAGGCGGTGTCATATCCCGCGGCGCGGATGCGGTCACAGAAGGCGATGAGGCAGTCGGTGACGGTCTCGGCGGAGACATCGTCGGTGCGGGCCTCGTCATTGTCGATGGTCTCCCAGTCAAAGGCCACCGGCAGCTCCAGGCTGCGCCCGTCCAGCAGGGAGAGGACGAAGTCCGCCTCCTCCTCCGCCTCCTGCACGCTGGTGGCCTGGGAGAAGAAGTAGACCCCTACCTCCAGGCCGTTGGCCGTCGCACCGTTATAGTTGTCCGAAAAGGTGTCGTCAGCGCGGAGCGTCCCCTCGGAGTAGCCCCGCAGGCCGATGCGCAGCATGGCGAAGTCGATGCCGTCCCCCGCAACCGCGCTCCAGTCGATGTTTCCCTGGTGGGAGGAGACGTCAATGCCGGTGCGGCCAGCGCCGCTCATCAGGCGGATGCGGCCCGTCTCCTCGTCCAGGACAAAATCCTTCTGGCTGAAGCCGCTCCGCTCCAGCTCCCCGTTCACCACGATCAGCTCTCCGCCGATCTCCACCAGCGGCGTGGTCTCCTTGGCGGGCTTGACGTTGAGGGCCGGGGACAGGGAACAGCCGGTCAGCAGCAGACCCAGGGCGACGGCCAGGACGGGAACGATCCATTTTTTCTTTCTCATATGATTCCCGGGGCCTTTCTTTAAGCTATTACAGAACCGCCTTGACCGCGTCGATGGGCATATCCTTCCCTGTCCACAGCTTAAAGGCGGCAGCGCCCTGATAGAGCATCATGCCCAGGCCATTCATGGTGGGGCAGCCCACCTCCCTGGCCAGCTTCAGCAGGGCGGTCTCCTCCGGAGAATAGATGACGTCGGTGACGATCAGCTCCGGGCGGAGCATGGTGGGGTCGGTGATCAGGCTGATCCCCTCCAACCGGCCCATGCCGACGCTGGTGCCGTTGGCCAGCAGGACGGAGTCGGCAATCTCCGCGCGCAGCCGCTGCTTGTCCTCCAGCGGATAGGCGTTGGCAATGCAGCCGGTGTTGGCGCGGATCTTCTCCACGTTCTCCTCGGCGCGGCAGAAGAAGGCGTCGCTGGCATTGAAGATGCTGATCTCCCGCACGCCGTCCAGGGCGGCCTGGATGCAGATGGCGGTGGCCGCGCCTCCGCAGCCCAGCACAGTGATCTTCTTCCCCCGGATGTCGAACCCCCGGTCGGCCAGGGCGTCCATGTAGCCGGTGCCGTCGGTGACGGTGCCGTAGAGATAGCCATCCCGGTTGATGACGGTGTTGACGCTCTGGCAGAGGCGGCTGGCCTCGCTGATCTCGTCCAGATAGGGGATGATGTCGGTCTTATAGGGCATGGAGATGTTCCAGCCCTTCACCCCCAGGGCCTTCAGCCCCTGCACCGCCGCCTCCAGATTCTCCGGGGGGAAATCAAAGGCCAGATAGGCGTAGTCCAAACCCAGCGCCTCGAAGGCGGTGTTGTGCATCATGGGGGACTTGCTGTGGCGGATGGGGGTGGCGATGAGGCCGATCAGCTCGGTGTGGCCGGTGATGCGTTGGGGCATAGGTGATCTCTCCTTTTCGAGTCCATAGAAAAAGGGGACGCCGACAGGCGTCCCCCCGGTTTGTTTACTTATTGAAGCTGGCGAAGATATCGTCGAAGGGGTCCTTCTCCGGCTCAGCGGGGGCGGCGGGCTCAGCGGCGGGTGCCTCGGCAGCGGCGGCCTCCGCGGCGGCGGCAGCCTGCTCCTCCGCGG
>JAFVAS010000003.1 GCA_017480395.1 Oscillospiraceae bacterium
CCGGCCCTGATCTTTGCCCGGGGGCTGGAGCCGTTCCCGGAGTGTATGGAGCAGGCCAGAAAACAGGGCCGCACCATCCTGCTCACGAGGGAACCCACTGGCGAATTTATGAGCACCCTGACCACCGCCCTCAAGTCCATGCTCTCCCCGCGCATCACGCGCCATGGCGTACTGGTCGAAGTGTATGGTGAGGGCATTCTCCTGATCGGTGAGAGCGGCGTGGGTAAGAGCGAAAACGCCATCGAGCTGCTCAAGCGGGGACACCGTCTGATCGCCGACGACGCCGTGGAGATCACCAAGACCTCCAGCCACAGCCTGCGGGGCACCGCACCGGAGCTGATCCGCTACTACATGGAGCTGCGGGGCATCGGCGTGATCGACGTGCGGCAGCTGTTTGGTATGTCCGCTGTCCGGGAATCCTCCAACATCGACCTGGTCATCAACATTGAGCAATGGAAGTCCAATGTGGCCTATGACCGGGTGGGACTGGAGGATCAGTTCACCACCATTTTGGACGTCCCCATCCCATATCTGAATGTGCCGGTCAAGCCGGGACGAAATCTCGCCATCATCATTGAGGTCGCGGCGATGAACAACCGGCAGAAGAAAATGGGCTTTAACGCCGCGCAGGAGTTCACCAAGCAGATCAACGCCCACTTTGAGGCGGAGCAGGCCGCCTGGTAATCATTCCACAGAGGGAAATTCTATGTATCTATTCGCACAACAACCCATCGCGCTCACCAGCCTTGCCGACCACCCGGTGCGATTGACGATCGGGGCGGTCTGTCTGGCGTTGGCCTTGATTCTGTTGGTGATCAAGGTGATTGTCACCGTTGCCGACGCGGTGCGCGGTGACAATCGGCCGGTCCGGGATGGGAATGGCCGTCCCTCCCGCAGGCGTATTCACACTGCAGAGCGCCAGACCTTTGGCTTTGGCCTGTTTTCCCGCCACAGCCGCCCATCCCACTCCCGGCGTCGATACGGAAAGGGATATCAGCCGCCCCAGCGGGAGCGAAGGGGGAGGCACCGAAAATTCGCCTCCGCCCAGGAGGAGACGCTGCCTGAGCGGATGGCCCGCATCGAGGCGATGGAGGATATTGATGAGGTGCTGGGCTTTGTCACGCCCGCAACCAAGGTCAACGCCACAGAGGAGGATTCCCCCACGATCCCCTTTACGCCCATCAAGCCGGAATAAGCAAACTGCGCTGCCATTGCAGCGCAGTTTTTTATTTGCTCTTATCCTTTGATTTGCCCAAAAAGGCGGCCAGCGCGCTGAAACAGATCGCGGCAGTGATGCCTCCGGCGCAGGCGGTGATGCCGCCGGTCAGGGCACCCAGCAGCCCCTGCTCCTCAACGCCCTCCCGGACGCCCTTTGCCAATGCCGCGCCGAACCCGGTCAGTGGGACGCTGGCCCCTGCTCCGCCCCAGTCCAGCAGAGGCTGATAGATGCCGACTGCCCCCAGTATGACCCCCGCTACCACATACATGGTCAGAATGCGGGCCGGGGTCAATCCGGTTTTGTTGATGAAAAACTGCCCGATGAGACAGAAAATTCCACCCAGGATAAAGGCCCGCAGGATCGAAAAAATCACTTCCATGCTTCACTCCTTCTGACAACTCAGCGCCACCGCGTGGCAGATGCCTGGGATCGACTCGCCCTGCCCCAGGGAGGTGGGGGAGTGGAGCGCGCCGGTGCCGCAGAAGAGCACCCGCTTCCAGGTTCCGGCGCGCATCTCATCCAATACCATACCCGTCAGCACCGCCGCTGAGCACCCGCAGCCGGAGCCTCCGCAATGGACGTCCTGTCCCTCCACGTCATAGAGCAGAACACCGCAGTCCTGAAAGCGGTCATCCAGGGTATTTCCGTCCCGCTCCGCCAGGGAGAGAACGAGATCGTGGCCCAGTTGTCCCAGATCCCCGGTCAGAATCAGGTCATAGTCCTCCGGCGTCCGCCCCGTGTCGCTGAAGTGGGCGCACAGGGTGTCGTAAGCGCCGGGGGCCATGGCCGCCCCCATGTTATTGGCGTCCTTCACGCTGTGATCCTGAATCGTGCCGATGGTGACATGGGTCACGTAGGGCCCAGGCCCGTCGTTGCCCAAAATCACCGCGCCGGAGGCGGTGGCCGTCCATTGGGCGGTGGGAGTGCGTTGAGAGCCGTACTCCAGCGGAGAGCGGTACTGCCGCTCCGCTGAGCAGAAATGGGAGGAGGTCATCGCCGCCGCCACATGGCCAAAACCGCCGTCCAGCAGCATGGACCCCAGCGCCAGCGACTCCGCCATCGTGGAGCAGGCACCGTAGAGGCCGAAGAAGGGGAGAGCCAGATCCCGGGCGGTATAGCCCGAGGAGATACATTGATTCAGCAGGTCGCCCGCCAGAAGATAGTCCAGGGCGCCCATGGACAGATTCCCCTTCACCAGCGCGTGATTCAGCGCCGCCTTCTGCAGGGCCGACTCCGCCTTTTCCCAGCTCTTCTCTCCGGCCAGCGTGTCCTCAAATATCTGGTCAAACCGCCCGCCCAGCGGGCCCTTGCCCTCCTTGACGCCCACGGCGCTGCCATAGGACAGCACCGACGGACAGGAGGGAAGATGATAGGTTTTTGACCCCATTTTCTTCTCCATCTCGCTCATCTCCTCGCCTTTTTGTCTCAGTATGTCCCCGCATTGCTTTCATATACAGAAAACAGCTTATGATTTTGGTGGAAATGCTGGATTCACCGGGAGAAATCGTCAAAAAGTCCGTCGCAGATTGGTTTGTATTCAGGGAAAATCTATGGTATGATATTGAAAATTAGTGAAAAAGGAGACGATCTGCCATGGCTTATTACTATCCGGAACCCTCTCGTACCTTTGGCGAATATCTGCTTGTCCCCGGCTATTCCTCCTCGGCCAACGTGCCCGACGCGGTCGATCTGAGGACGCCTCTGGTCAAATACAGAAAAGGCCAGGAGGATTGTCCCCTGACAATGAATATTCCCATGGTCTCCGCCGTGATGCAGGCGGTCTCCGGTGATAAGCTGGCCATCGCCCTGGCCAAGCAGGGCGGCGTCGCCTTTATCTATGGCTCCCCGAGCATCGAGGATGAGGCCGCCATGGTTGCGCGGGTCAAGGACTACAAGAAGGGCTTCGTCACCTCTGACTCCAACCTGACCCCGGAAAATACCCTGGCCGACGTCCTGGCCCTCAAGGCCCGCACCGGCCATTCCACTGTCGCCATCACCGAGGATGGCACGCCCCAGGGCAAGCTGATCGGCATCGTGGCCAGCCGGGACTACCGCGTCAGCCGCATGAGCCCGGAGACCAAGGTGGCCGACTTTATGACGCCCCTGGAAAAGCTCATTACCGCCCCGGACACCACCACTCTGAAGGAAGCCAACGACATCATCTGGGACAATAAGATCAACTCTCTGCCCCTGATCGATGCCGAGGGCCATCTGAAATACATCGTCTTCCGCAAGGACTATGACAGCCACAAGGAGAATGTCAACGAGCTGCTGGACACCCACAAGAGCTATGTCGTGGGCGCGGGCATCAACACCCGGGACTACGCCCAGCGGGTTCCCGCATTGATCGACGCCGGGGTCGATGTGCTGTGCATCGACTCCTCCGAGGGCTATTCCGAGTGGCAGCAGCTGACCTTGAAATGGATTCGCGAGCACTATGGTGACACGGTCAAGGTCGGCGCCGGCAACGTGGTGGACGCCGAGGGCTTCCGCTTCCTGGCGGAGGCGGGCGCTGACTTTGTCAAGATCGGCATTGGCGGCGGCTCCATCTGCATCACCCGCGAGACCAAGGGCATCGGCCGCGGACAGGCTACCGCCGTCATCGAGGTTGCCAAGGCCCGTGACGAATATTTCAAGGAGACCGGCGTCTATATCCCCATCTGCTCCGACGGCGGCATCGTCCACGACTATCACATCACCCTCGCGCTGGCCATGGGCGCGGACTTCGTGATGCTGGGCCGCTACTTCGCCCGCTTTGAGGAGAGCCCCTCGCTCAAGGTGCGGATCAACGGCAACACCATGAAGGAGTACAGGGGCTAGGGCTCCAACCGCGCCCGCAACTGGCAGCGCTATGATCTGGGCGGTGCCACCAAGCTGAGCTTTGAGGAGGGCGTGGACAGCTATGTGCCCTACGCCGGCCCCTTGGCCGACGGCGTGCAGTCCACCCTCTATAAGGTGAAGAGCACCATGTGCAACTGCGGCTGCAACTCCATTCCGGAGCTCCAGCAGAAGGCGAAGCTGACCGTTGTCTCCTCCACCAGCATTGTGGAGGGCGGAAGCCACGATGTCACCCTGCGCAGCACCGTCAGCAACTCCTGATCGTCCCGATTTTTCCCTTCCTATGGCGGCGTCCATTTGTGACGCCGCCATTTGTATTTCCC
>JAFVAS010000044.1 GCA_017480395.1 Oscillospiraceae bacterium
CCAAAGCCAGCAGTAATGCGGTGAGCTTTTTCATTTGGTTTTCCTCCTGTTTTTTTATTTTGTGGTGGTAGCTGCATATTTTTATCCGGGCCTCCGGATTGGGGAACAAATTTAAATGAGCCGCTTCACGGAGCTTCCCGTCAGAAGGTGGCCGGGGATCAGCTCCTGATGGGGGAGGTAGGTCTTGGGATGCTCGATGGCCTCGATCAGCATCTGGGCGGAGCGGCGGCCCAGCGCGTCGGTGTCCTGCTGGATGGTGGTCAGGGCGGGACGGAGGAGCTGGCTGATATAGATGCCGTCATAGCCGGCCACGCTGATGTCCTCCGGGATGGAGAGCCCCGCGCTTTCCAACTGGTTGCGTCCGCCCAGGAAGGAGTAGTCGTCGGGATAGATGATGCAGGTGGGCCGCTCGGGCAGCTCCAGCAGCGCCGCGGTGGCCTGGGCGCTGGAATTGGGGTCGTGGTAGCGGGCGGGACGGACATATTCCTCCGGGACTGAAATCCCCCGGTCGGCACAGGCCCGGTGGAAGCCCGCCAGACGGTTCTGGGTGACGGAGGTCATTTCGCCGTGGATGAAGGCGATTTTGCGGTGGCCCTGATCGGCGATGTAATTCACCAGATCCGTCATGCCCCTGACGTTGTCGGAGATCAGCGCCCCCCGCTGGTCGAACAGATAGTCCACGGTGACGACGGGGATCTCGCTGCGGATCAGCTCGGTCACGCTGGCGTCGGTGAAATCGACACAGGCGATGATGACGCCGTCGCACTTGCGGTAGCGGCAGTGGGCCAGGTAGGACATCGGCCGTCCGCCGAGATTCTGGCTGATGAAGGTGATGTCGTATCCGCTGCGCTCCGCCTCGTCCTTCAGGCTGTTGAGGACGGCGGAGAAGTATTCGTGCCGCAGGCCGCTCTGCATCTCGTCCACGAACAGCACGCCGATGTTGTGGGAGCGGTTGGTCTTCAATTGCCGGGCGGCGGCGTTGGGGGTGTAGCCCAGCCGGGCGGCGGCACCCTGCACCAGCTTTACGGTCTCGGCGCTGATGTCGGTGTATCCGTTGAGCACCTTGCTGACCGTGGAGGGGGAGACACCGCATTCCTTGGAGATGTCTTTGATGGTAACCAAGGAATCGACCTCCTCTGTACTGGGTTCCGAATACGTTTTCGTAAATCAATTATATTTTCAATTTCGGAATTCGTCAACCCTTTTTGTGGCGTCAAAAATCATGATTTTCGAGGGGGAAATTTGTGCAATAGGACAAAAATTGATTTTTTTCAGATTTCCTATTGTGTATTTTTTCGTTTTGCGTTATGTTCTGTGTGTATAGCGCTTTCTGCCTGGTGAAAACGTGTTCGAAACGCTGTATCTATTCTACAATGACGAGAAAAGCGGAGATTGAACGATGAAATTTGGGTTTTTTGACGATGAAAAGCGGGAGTATGTCATCACATCTCCCTGTACGCCCCTCCCCTGGATCAATTATCTGGGCAGCGAGGCGTTTTTTACCCTTCTGAGCAATACCGCCGGTGGATACAGCTTCTATCGGGATGCCCGGCTGCGCCGGCTGACCCGGTACCGCTATAACAACGCTCCGCTGGATTCCGAGGGGTTCCGCGTTTATATCAAGGATGGGGAGACCCTTTGGAATCCCAGCTGGCAGCCGGTTCAGACCGAGCTGGATCGCTACACCTGCCGCCATGGCCTGGGTTACAGCGTCATCGAGGGGGCAAAGAATGGGGTCAGCGTCCGGCAGGAGCTGTTCGTGCCCGGGGGAGATAACTGCCTGCTGATGCGTCTTACCGTGGTGAACGAGAGCGGAGCGGCCAAGTCCCTGCGGGTGTTCCCCTATGTGGAGTTCTGCCTGTGGGACGCCATGGACGACGCCTCCAACTTCCAGCGCAACTACTCCATCGGCGAGGTGGAGGTGGTGGGCGCCGCCATTTACCACAAGACCGAGTACCGGGAGCGGCGGGATCACTATGCCGTGTTCTGGGCGAATCGGGAGCCAGAGGGCTTTGACACCGCCCGGGAGGCGTTCCTGGGGGTCTATGGCAGCCCGGCCAGGCCCCAGGCGGTGTTGGGCGGCGGCTGCACCGGCAGCATCGCCCACGGTTGGCAGCCCGTGGCGGCCCAGCAGTTTGACCTGACGCTGGAGCCCGGCGCGCGGGACAGCGTAATCTTTGGCCTGGGCTATATTGAAAACCCGGTGGAGGAAAAATTCGCCGCCCCGGGTGTCATCAACAAGGCCCGGGCGGAGGCCATGATGGCCCGCTATGCCACCGATGCCGCCTTTGACGGGGCGCTGGGCGCGCTGAAGGAGAATTGGGAGGAGCTGCTGTCCAATTACCAGACCGCCACCGGGGACGAGAAGATGGATCGGATGGTGAACATCTGGAACCAATATCAATGTATGGTCACCTTTAATATGAGCCGTTCCGCCAGCTATTTTGAGAGCGGCATGGGCCGGGGCATGGGCTTCCGGGACTCCTGCCAGGATCTGCTGGGCTTTGTCCACATGATTCCGGAGCGGGCCAGGGAGCGGATTCTGGACATCGCGGCAACCCAGTTCCCGGACGGCAGCGCCTATCATCAGTATCAGCCCCTGACGAAGAAGGGCAACCTGGATGTGGGCAGCGGCTTCAACGACGACCCCCTGTGGCTCATCGCCGGAGTGGACGCCTATCTGCGGGAGACGGGGGATTGGAGCATTTTGGACGAGTCCGTTCCCTTTGACAACGATCCCACCCAGGCCCAGAGCCTGTTGGAGCATCTGCGCCGCAGCTTCAACTATACCAGAACCCACCTGGGCCCCCACGGGCTGCCCCTGATCGGCCGGGCGGACTGGAACGATTGCCTGAACCTGAACTGCTTCTCCGAGCATCCCGGCGAGAGCTTTCAGATCACCGGGCCCAGCGAGGGGCCGGTGGCGGAGAGCGTGTTCATTGCGGGCCTGTTCGTCAAATATGGCCGCGCCTATGGGGACATCTGCCGCCACCTGGGGCTGGACGCAGAGGCTGCCGAGGCGGAGCGCGCCGTGGACGCGGTAGAGCGGGCCACCCTGGACGCGGGATGGGACGGCGCATGGTTCCGCCGGGCCTACGACGCCTTTGGCAACGTGGTGGGCGGCCAGGCCTGTGAGGAGGGTCAGATCTTCATCGAGCCCCAGGGCATGTGCGTCATGGCCGGGATCGGCAAGGAGACCGGGCAGGCGGAGCAGGCCCTTCGCAGCGTCGAGGAGCGGCTGGACACCCAGTATGGCATCGTGCTGCTCCAGCAGGCCTACACCCGCTACCATCTGGAGCTGGGGGAGATCTCCAGCTATCCCCCGGGATACAAGGAGAACGCCGGAATTTTCTGCCACAACAACCCGTGGATTGTCTGCGCCGAGGCGGAGCTGGGCCACGGTGACCGGGCCTTTGAGGTCTATCGCAGGACGGCGCCCGCCTATATCGAGGACATCAGCGAGAGCCATCGCACGGAGCCCTATGTGTACAGCCAGATGATCGCGGGCAAAGATGCCCCCAGCTTTGGCGAGGGCAAAAACAGCTGGCTGACGGGTACGGCGGCCTGGACGTTCCTGAGCATCAGTCAGGCGATCCTGGGCGTGAAGCCCACCCTGGACGGCCTGCGGATCGACCCCTGCATCCCCGCCGCCCTGTCGGGCTTTGCGGTGAAGCGCCGTTATCGGGGGGCCACCTATTGCATCACGGTGAGCAATCCCCAGGGGGTGCAGCATGGTGTCGCCTCCGTCACGGTGGACGGCGTGGCGCAGGTGGAGGCCCTGATTCCCCCCGCACCGGAGGGCGCGGTGGTGGATGTCCAAATCGTAATGGGGTAAACGTTAAAAGAACGGAGGAGCCAGGTATC
>JAFVAS010000004.1 GCA_017480395.1 Oscillospiraceae bacterium
CCTGGTCACCGGCATTGCCACCGCCTATATGGATTCCTCCCCCGTGGTGTTCATCACCTGCAACGTGGGCGAGACCCTGATCGGCAAGGACTCCTTCCAGGAGGTGGATATCACCGGCATCACCATGCCCATCACCAAGTGCAATTTCCTGGTCAAGGACGCCGACAAGCTGGCCGACGTGGTGCGGGAGGCCTTTGCCATCGCCCGCTCCGGCCGTCCCGGCCCGGTGCACATCGACATTCTGAAGAACGTCACCTCCACCTACACCGACTATGAGCCGGTGCCCCTGGAGAAGCACCACAAGGGCGGCCATATCGCCCGGCTGCTCCGCCGCACTGAGCACGAGCTCAAGACCCCCGATCCCGATCTGGCGGATCTGGACAAGCTGCTCGCCATGATCGAGGAGGCCGAGCGGCCGCTGATCCTGGTGGGCGGCGGCGTCATCCGCTCCAAGGGCGCGGTGCCGGAGTTCCGCAAGTTCTACAAGACCCTGGGCTGCCCGGTGGCCTCCACCATCATGGGCGGCGGAGCCTGCCCCGGCAACGACCCCCAGTTCACCGGCATGATCGGCATGCACGGCAATCACTCCTCCAACATCGCCTCCGCCAAGTGCGACCTGCTGATCGCCATCGGCTGCCGCTTCACCGACCGGGTGGCCACCAGCCCCGCCACCTTCGCCAAGCAGGCCAAGATCGTCCACATCGACATTGACCGGGCCGAGATCGACAAGAACGTCAAGACCGACCATCACATCATCGGCGACGCCCGCCGGGTGCTGGAGCTGCTCAACCGCAAGCTGCCCAAGCACGAGTATCCCGAGTGGTGCGAGCAGATTCTGAGCATGAAGGAGAAGGAGCTGCCCCACGATCCGGAGCACCTGGCCCCCTATGAGATCCTGGAGACCATCAGCGGCCTGACCGACGCCCAGGCCATCATCGCTACCGACGTGGGCCAGCATCAGATGTGGTCCGCCCAGTACTACCACTTCAACCGCCCCGGTCAGCTGCTGACCTCCGGCGGCCTGGGCACCATGGGCTTCGGCCTGGGTGCCGCCATGGGCGCGGCCATGGGCTGCCCCGAGGACACGGTGGTGCTGTGCACCGGCGACGGCTGCTTCCGCATGAACTGCCATGAGCTGGCCACGGTGGAGCACTACGGCCTGCCCGTTATCATCTGCGTCTTTGACAACCGCACCCTGGGCATGGTTCGCCAGTGGCAGACCCTGATCTACGGCAAGCGCTACTCCCAGACCGACCTGGATCGCGGCCCCGACTTTGTCAAGCTGGCCGAGGCCTACGGCATCCAGGGCTTCCGGGCCACCAATCAGGCGGAGTTTGCCGCCGCCTTCCAGGCCGCCCTGGACTCCGGAAAGGCCGCCGTCATCGACTGCGTGCTGGACAAGGACGCGAAGGTGCATCCCATGGTCAACGGCGGCGACCCCGCCACCAAGTTCCTGCTGGATTAAGGAGGGAAGAGACATGAATGAAAACGTGAAGCGTCATACCCTGTCTGTCCTGGTGGACAACGAGGCCGGCGTCCTCTCTCAGGTCTCCCGCCTCTTCACCCGCAAGGGCTATAACATCGAGTCCCTGGCCGTCGGCACCACCGACGAGCCCGATGTCTCCCGCATCACCATCGAGGTCATGGGGGACGACAATCAGTGCCACCAGCTGTGCAACCAGCTGCGCAAGCTCTTCCCGGTGCACTCCGTCAAGGAGCTGGTTCCCGGCCACTCCATCCGCCGGGAGCTGGTGCTCATCAAGGTGTCCGCCGCCTCCCGGGACGTCCGCAACGAGGTCATCCAGATCGCCAACATCTTCCGCGCCTCCATCATCGACGTGGCCAAGGAGTCCCTGACCATCGCCCTGATCGGTGACGAGAGCAAGGCGATGGCCATCCAGAACCTCCTGCAGGAGTTCGGCATCCTGGAGCTGGCCCGCACCGGCATGGTCGCCCTGGAGCGGGGACAGTACACCCTGGACGAGGACACCAAGGAGAAGGGCGAGTTCGACTACGGCAAGAACCTCCACTAAATCGACCATTTGCCGCCGTGCGGCAATCGCAATACAATTTTTGAAAAGGAGTTTTTCACTATGGACAAGAGCTGCTATGAAATGAATGCCAAAATGTACTATGCCCAGGACTGCGACATCTCTTACCTGGACGGCAAGACCATCGCCATCATCGGCTATGGCTCCCAGGGCCATGCCCACGCCATGAACCTGCGGGACTCCGGCTGCACCGTCATCATCGGCCTGCGCCCCGGCAAGAGCTGGGACAAGGCCACCGCCGACGGCTTTGAGGTCTACACCGTCGCCGAGGCCACCAAGAAGGCCGACATCGTCATGATGCTGGTCAACGACGAGCGCGCCGCCGACATCTACAAGGAGTCCGTCGCCCCCAACCTGGAGGCCGGCAACGCCCTGGCCTTCGCCCACGGCTTCAACATCCGCTATAAGCAGATTGTCCCCCCCGCCGACGTGGACGTCTTCATGGCTGCCCCCAAGGGCCCCGGCCACACCGTCCGCGGCCAGTATGTCATCGGCCAGGGCGTGCCCTGCCTGATCGCCGTGGAGCAGGATGCCACCGGCAACGCCCGGAACATCGGCCTGGCCTATATCGCCGGCATCGGCGGTGCCCGCGCCGGCATCATGGAGACCACCATGGACATCGAGACCGAGACCGACCTCTTCGGCGAGCAGACCGTCCTCTGCGGCGGCGTCGACGACCTGATGCTCTGCGGCTTCGAGGTGCTGTGCGAGGCCGGCTATGCCCCCGAGAACGCCTACTTTGAGGTCTGCCACGAGATGAAGCTCATCATCGACCTGATCAACAAGGGCGGCGTCGCGGCCATGAACTACTCCATCTCTGACACCGCGGAGTACGGCGAGTATGTCTCCGGCCCCCGCGTGATCGACCACGAGCAGGTCAAGGCCAACATGCGGGCGGTTCTGTCCGACATTCAGGACGGCTCCTTCGCCGGCCGCTGGATCGCCGAGAACAAGAACGGCCGCACCTTCTTCAACTCCAAGCGCGCCGCGCTGGCCAAGCACCCCATGGAGACCGTGGGCCAGTACCTGCGCGACAATATGCTCTGGAAGCAGGGCGAGATCGGCGACGCCGACCTGGACGCTGCCAGCAAGTAAGCTTACCGCTTCATTCACCAAAAACGGGCGGGCAATGCCCGCCCGTTTTGGATTTTTCTGTTGCCTGTTTGCCCATTTTCGTATATGATAATGCTGTGCCCTGGGGCACGGTGTTCTCATGTGTGAAAATCAACGATCCGATACTGGAGGTATTTCTATGCTCTCTGATAATGTCACCAAAGGCGTGGAGCGCGCGCCGAACCGTTCCCTGTTCGCGGCCCTGGGCATGACGAAGGAGGAGCAGAGCCGTCCCCTGGTGGGCGTGGTCTGTTCCTATAACGAGATCGTCCCCGGCCACATGAACCTGGACAAGATCGCCGAGGCGGTCAAGGCGGGCATCCGCATGGCCGGCGGCACCCCGATCATGTTCCCCGCCATCGCCGTCTGTGACGGCATCGCCATGGGCCACATCGGCATGAAGTACTCCCTGGTGACCCGGGATCTGATCGCCGACTCCACCGAGTGCATGGCCATCGCCCACCAGTTTGACGCCCTGGTCATGATCCCCAACTGCGACAAGAACGTGCCCGGCCTGCTGATGGCCGCCGCGCGCATCAATGTTCCCACCATCTTTGTCTCCGGCGGGCCCATGCTGGCCGGTCATCTGGACGGCGGACGGCGCACCTGCCTGAGCGACATGTTCGAGGCGGTGGGCGCCTATCACGCCGGAACCCTGGACGAGGCCGGTGTGGATGAGTTCGTGGAGAACGCCTGCCCCTCCTGCGGGTCCTGCTCCGGCATGTACACGGCCAACAGCATGAACTGCCTGACCGAGGCCATCGGCATGGCCCTGCCCGGCAACGGCACCGTGCCCGCACCTTAGTCCGCGCGGCTGCGCCTGGC
>JAFVAS010000045.1 GCA_017480395.1 Oscillospiraceae bacterium
CTTTTTCGCGTATCAGGCCCTATTCCAGCCCAGGAAATGCCCATGTCCTTCGGCGCACCTGTCCAAATAAGGAAAAGGCCCCGCACAGGGCTGAAATTCAGATGCGAGAGCCTGAATGTATCCGATATCAATCAAGTTGTCTTGATACAACCCCGATCCGTTTCCCCATTGTCCCCATTGAAAGAACGCATCCAGTCCTGGATCAGCGGATCCTCCTCCCCCCTGCGGCGGCAGATCACAAGCTCCACCTCGTTGTCGGTGGCATAGGCGGCGAATACCTTGGGGTCCAGCAGCTTACAGCAGTCCAGCGCAAAAGACACACCCTGCCCCATCTCAATGGCGGTACAGGAGGAGGCCATGTTGTCGGTGATAATCAGATTGTCGTAGGGAAAACCCAGCTGATCCAGTCGTTGGAGCAGCACATGGATATTGTGAGAGGTGGGCAGGGAGAAGAAGACCGGCTCATGGATGAAATCAGTATATTTCGCCTCCGGCGTGGCCAGGGGATGACTGCGGGACACAAAGAGCACCTCCCGGGTTCGGTAGAGCGTAACCGCATCTAGCCGAGAGTCCGCCTCCACCTCATTGCGAAAGGTGATGGCGGCGCCCAGCTTTCCCTCGATAAGCTGGGCCAACATGGTGTCGTTCTCCAGGCTATGAAACTCGACCCGAACCTCCGGGTGATCGGCGGCGAATGCCCTCAGGGCCGTCCCGAAAATACGGGAGAGGTCAAGCAGATCGAGATAGCCGATGTGGATCTCCTGCACGCCGACAGGCCGATTCGTCGCCACCATCTTCCGGGTCTGCTCCAGCTGCTCCATGTAGTCGGAGAACACCTTGACATAGAGCTCCCCCGCCCGGGTGAGCCGAATGCCGCCCCGGGAGCGGTCGATGAGCTGGCACTCCAGATCCTCCTCCAGGCGGGCAATCTGCTTGCTCACCGCTTGTTGGGTCAGGAAAAGCCGGGCGGCGGCCCGGGTGAAGTTCCTGGTCTCCGCCAGGGTCAGAAAGGTCTTGATGACCAGATTGCTGATCATAACAGCGGCACCCCCTTTCTTTTAGTATAGCATCGATCGAGCCGCCCTGTCAAAGATTGCGGAAAGCAATGACGAATCGTTGTGAAACGGTGGTTCACCCTTTGTTTCCCTTTTCCTCTGCGTCTGGGTACAATAGAATCACCAAATTGACAGGAGGAATATCTATGCTAGTGCGCAAAGCGGTGGAGGCCAACTTCCCCTGGTTCGTTGACCACACCTATCATCTCTACGAGCTGGACATCAAGCCCGGCGCGACGCTGACCTGCCCCGAGGGCAAATTCCTGACCCTGACCGTCAATGGCGTGGGGAGGACAATCCAGCCCGGCAGCTACAAAGGAGACATCTATGTCTCCGTCACCGACAGCTATCCCATGGCCCCCCATGGCCTGATGGTCTCCACCGGAAAGACCACGTCCTATAAGCAGGCGGTGGTCATCCGGGACAATCAGATCCAGCAGCAGTATTTCGTGCCCGCCATCCTCCAGGACGCCGAGGTGGGTGAGCGCGTCACCGACGGGCTCTATCTGGCCTCCACCGAGGAGGACTTTAACGGCTTCATCCTCGAGGGCAAGAGCGAATACACCATCCGCAACTCCCGCTTTGACATGGAGGGCATGGGCCACAACGACTGGCTGGGCATCGGCGCGGCCATCACCGCCATCGACGACGCCCGGGTCACCATCGAGAACTGCGGCTTCCACTTCGCCGGCGTGACTCGCTGCGCCCTCCAGGTGGGCGGCCACTCCGACGTGGTGGTGCGCAACTGCGACTTCATCAACATCTCCCCCGACGGCTCCGATTGGGTGGACGACTTCTCCTGGGGCATCGGCTTCCGGGGCCACAATCGCATCAACCAGTTCTGCGACAGCGCCCACGTCCGCTACGAGAACTGCCGGATGCACGGCAACGGCTGGGGCCTGCTCTCAATTGACGGCTCCTTCGATCCGGTGGAGATGATCGTCAAGGACTGCCACCTGACCCTGACCGGCCCCCTGGGCCACGGCTACGGCGCCTTCAACATCGGGGACAACCACATCGTCTATGACCACAGCGTGGTGGACGTCTACGGTTACCCTGTCCTGCTGATGGGCATGGAGGGCAAGGCCGTGTTCGACGTCATCAACGGCTGTGAGATCACGGGCCGCCGGTTTGGTGCCATGGTCATCGACGACGACAACTCTGTGTTGAACATCATCGACTCCAGCTTCCGCACCGGCAAATCCTCCATCTGCATGAAGGGCTCCTCCACGGTGGTCAACATCACTCGCTCCACCCTGATATCCGGCAATGGCACCATTCTGCAGCTGATGGACTGCGATGAGTCCGGCATGAATATTCAGAACTATCCCATCCCCGTGGGCGTGGCGGATGTGGCCATCCCGGGCCGTAATCTGGCGGCCGTCTCCCCCACCGAGGACGTCACCATCAATCTGACCGACTGCAGCCTGACGGGCAACTTCTTCAACTCCACCACCAACATCCGGGCCTATCGCAACGCCGTGCTGGGTGGCATGGGCAAGCTCTGCGAGGGCATCTTCGGCTACTCCCTGGTTCCCGATCCCGACAAGCCGCTTGAGATCGGCATCCAGGATCGTCACAACGGCGACGACCTGAAGGGCCCCAAGAACCTGGGCCTGAATCTGTCCGGTTCAACCGTCACCGGCGTTATCTCCTCCGCCACCCAGGCCTATCGGGACGGCCTGACCAGCATCACCTTCGCCAACGGGGCCGAGCTGAGCAATGTCACCCAGACCGCCGCGAAGCCAGTCAATAACGGTGTGGTGGTCACGCTGGACGGGAACTCCGCCTGGACCGTCACCGGCACCAGCTACCTGACCGCCCTGGCCCTGGCCGAGGGCGCGGTCCTCACCGCCGTGGACGGCAAGGCCCTCACCATGACCGTGGACGGTATGGCGACAGACATTCAGCCAGGCCGCTACACCGGACTGATCGAGCTGACGGTTATCTGACAAAAGAAGCTTCCTCCATCGGGCCGCGTCGGTGGCAAAGCCAATACGATCAACAGGAACCGGGAATGAGGCCTATTCC
>JAFVAS010000005.1 GCA_017480395.1 Oscillospiraceae bacterium
AACGGCGAGAGGGCTAGGCCCTCACATCCGCTGCATAAAGGGGTTGTATCTCCGCTCCCGCTCCAGGGTGGTGCTGCTGTCGTGGCCGGGATAGACCCGGAAGTCACCGGGCAGGTCGGATAGCCGCTTGAGGGAGCGCTGCATGGCCCGGAAGTCGCCGCCGGGGAGATCGGTGCGGCCACAGGAGCCGCAGAACAGGGTGTCCCCGGAGAAGAGGCAGTCCTCCACCCGCAGGGTGACGGAGCCCCGGGTGTGACCGGGGGTGCGCAGCACGTCGATCTTCAGATTGCCCAGGGTGACGGTGTCCCCCTCGTCAAAGAAGCGGATGGTGTCCACCGGCCCCATGCAGTAGCCGAAGGCACCCCCGTCCCGGGCCTCGGGATAGTCCACCTCGGCGATATAGACCGGAATACCGGGGAGGGCCTTCAGCAGGTCGGGCACCCCCATGACGTGGTCAAAGTGGCCGTGGGTGAGCAGGATTATCTGAATGTCCATCCCGGCGCGTTTTGCCGCGGCAAGGATCATATCGGCGTTTCCGCCGGGGTCGATGACGGCGGCGGCGTTATCCGCGCTCTCGTCGGCGATCAGGTAGCAGTTGGTGCCGATCAGGCCCACCTGCAGGGATTCCAGTTTCATAGCAAATTCCTCATTTCGCGGCCTAATTCAATTTTGGGCCGTTTTTTTGATCCATTCATCGGTGTCGAAGAGCAGGGTGACCGGCCCGTCGTTGACCGACTCCACCTGCATATCCGCGCCGAACTCCCCGTGCTGCGGGGGAAAGCCCAGATCGGCGCACTGCGCCAAAAACCGTTCGTAGAGGGGGACGGCGAGGCTGGGCGGTGCCGCGTGGGAGAAGCCGGGGCGGCGGGAGTGGAGGTCGGCGTAGAGGGTGAACTGGCTGATGACCAGAAGCTCCCCGTTTACGGCGGTGAGGTTGCGGTTCATCTTGCCGTTCTCGTCCTCGAAGACCCGGCAGCCCACGATCTTGTCCGCCAGCAAGATCGCGTCGGCCTCGGTGTCCTCCGGCCCGACCCCCAGCAGCACGAGAAAGCCCTGGCCGATCCTGCCGTTGATTCTGCCCTCGATGGTGACGCTGACGGAACGCACCCGGGTGACGACTGCCTTCATGCCCTCACCCCCTGGAGCGGTTGACGGTCATCACGCCGCTGACGCCGTTGATCCTGCGGATGACGGAGTTGACCTCCTCGGCGGAGCGGACCTGAATCTGGGCGGTGATGACGGCAAAGCCGTCGGGGGTATTTTTGGCGGACAGGCTGTCCACCTTGACCTGGCAGGCGGAGAGGGCGGCGGCGATGTCCAGAAAGAGGTTGGAGCGGTCCTTGGCCGTGACCTGGAGGGCGGTCTGATAGGCCTCCTGGTGGGTATCCCCCCAGCTGACGCTGATCCAGCGGCCCGCCTCCTCCGGCTTGCGCTTGGTGACGGCGGCGTTGGGGCAGTCCACCCGGTGCACCGAGACACCGTAGCCCCGGGTGATGAAGCCCACCACCGGGTCGCCGGGCACCGGGGTGCAGCACTTGGCGAACTTGACCAGGCAGTTGTCCAGCCCCTCGACGATGATGCCGTTTTTGGAGTAGGTCTTGGGGGACGGGACGGGGACGGCGGGATTGGAGGCGACGTGCATCCCCTCGCCGTTCTCCTGGGCCTCCCGCAGGGCGGCCTGATCCTTCTGGATCTTGGCCAGGCGCAGCAGCTCGTCCCGGATGCGCACCACGGCCTTCTGGGCGGTGGTGCCGCCGTAGCCGATGGCGGCGTAGAGGTCGTCCAGGGCGTTGTACTTCACCTTTTTCAGGATGTTGGGCAGCACGTCCTCCTGGGTGATGTCGGCCATGGAGATGCCGGCGCGCTTGAGCTCCGACTCGAAGGCGGCGCGGCCGTTGGCGATGTTCTCGTCCCGGCGCTCCCGCTTGAACCATTGGCGGATCTTGTTGCGGGCCTCGTTGCTCTTGCAGATGGCCATCCAGTCCCGGCTGGGGCCGTGGCTGGACTTGGAGGTGATGATCTCCACAATGTCGCCGTTGTGGAGCTGGCTGTCAAAGGGGACGATGCGGCCGTTGACCCGGGCACCGGTCATGTGGTTGCCGACGGCGGAGTGGATGGAGTAGGCGAAGTCGATGGGGGTGGCCCCGGCGGGGAGGTTGACCACATCCCCCTGGGGGGTGAAGACGAAGACCTCGTCGGAGAAGAGATCCACCTTCATGGAGCGGACGAACTCCTCCGCGTCGGTGTCCTGCTGGGACTCCAGCAGGCGGCGCACCCACTCGAAGGTCTCCTCGCTGCCCAGCTTCTGGTTGGCCATGCCCGCCTTGTACTTCCAGTGGGCGGCGATGCCGTATTCGGCGATCTGGTGCATCTCCCAGGTGCGGATCTGCACCTCGAAGGGGATGCCCTCCTTGCCGATGACGGTGGTGTGCAGGGACTGGTAGAGGTTGGGCTTGGGGGTGGAGATATAGTCCTTGAAGCGGTCGGGCACCAGGTTGAACATGTCGTGCACGCAGCCCAGGACGTTGTAGCAGTCGGCGATGGAGTCCACAATGACCCGGAAGGCGTAGAGGTCAAAGATCTCCCGGATGTTCTTGTGCTGGGCATACATCTTCCGATAGATGGAGTAGATGTGCTTGATGCGACCGTAGACGGTGCAGTGGATGCCCTCCTTCTCCAGGCGCTGCTGGATCTTCAGCTGGGTGGCCCCCATAAACTCCTGATGGGCGGAGCCCTTGGCGTCCAGCTGGTTCTTGATGTCGTTATAGCCCACGGGGTCGAGGTATTTCAGGGAGAGGTCCTCCAGCTCCCACTTGATGCGCTGCATACCCAGGCGGTGGGCGAGGGGGGCGTAGATCTCCATGGTCTCCAGGGCCTTCTCCCGCTGCTTCTTGGGGGACTGGTACTCCATGGTGCGCATGTTGTGCAGCCGGTCGCAGAGCTTGACCATGACCACCCGAATGTCCTTGGACATGGCCAGGAGCATCTTGCGCAGGTTCTCGTTCTGCTTTTCCTCGCGGCTGGTGTATTGCACCCGCGTCAGCTTGGTGACCCCCTCCACAATGTCGGCCACCTCGACGCCGAAGCGGGCGGACACCTCCTCATGGGTGGCACCGGTGTCCTCGATGGTGTCGTGGAGCAGGGCGGCGATGACGCTGTCCACGTCCAGCTCCAGGTCGGCCACCAGATCGGCCACGGCCAGGGGGTGGGTGATATAGGCGGTGCCGTCCTTGCGCAGCTGGCTGGCGTGGGCGTTGTCCGCGTAGGAGAAGGCGTCAAAGAGGCGGGCCTTGTCCAGGTTGGGGGTATAGGCCGCCACCTTGTTCTCCAGGGCGTAGTATTTTTCCAGAATGGGGTCCATAAATTCACCTCCGAAGGGGGAATGATCGGTAAAAACGGGGCGGGTCAGTCCTCCAGCATCTCCCGCAGGGTGCGCAGGATGGCGGACTGCTCCAGATCCACCTTGCCGCTGACCTGGTTGATGCGGATGCGCACCACGCTGGCGTCGCCGTCCAGGCCGATCAGGCCCCGCTCCTGAAAGACCTCCAGACAGATCATGGTGCGGGCGTAGGCCTCCCGCTGTCCGGCGGAGCGGGCGATGTTGCGGGCCAGCCGCGCCGGGGAGTCCTGAAAGCGGTCGGCGGCGGCGTGGGCGGAGAGATAGCGCCAGACCGAGACGAAATCCTGCCGCTGGGGGAGCAGCATATCGACCTCCTGGGGGGAGAAGCGCTCCCCGTTTCTCCAGCGCTGGTAGAGCAGGCGGTCCACCTGGGCCAGGGAGAGCTGGGGCCGCCAGTCGGAGAGGATCAGCTGCACACTGCTGCGGTCCCGGAAGCGGTTGATCTGCACCGTGAAGGCCAGGTCGGCCTTGCATCCGATCCGCAGGCCGGTGTCCTCCGGGGCATAGGAGAAGAGGATGGCGTTAAAGCTGACCCCGTCCCGGATGATCTTCAGCCGGGTGTGCCGTCCCTTGCCCACCGGGGCCAGGACGGAGACCGTCGCCCCGGTCAGGGCGAAGGTGGGCTGGGGATTGCCGGTGCCGAAGGGCTCCAGCCGCTGCAGGTCGGCGACGTTCTCCAGGGAGAGGAGCTGGGCGCTGTCCAGCACGGCGTCGATGGTGAGCTGGGAGGCGACGCGCCGCCCGGCGGCGTGGGCGCGGGCGATGGACTGCATCCGCTCCCGGAAGGCGGGGATCTGCTCCTCCAGAATGGTGAAGCCCGCCGCCAGCTCGTGGCCGCCGAAGCTCTCCAGCAGCTGCTCGGCTTGCTCCAGGGACTGGAACAGATTCAGCCCGCCCCAGGAGCGGCAGGAGCCCTTGCCCCGGCCCTCCTCGTCCAGGCAGATCATGAAGGCGGGGACGCTGAACCGGTCGGCCAGCCGGGAGGCGACGATGCCCACCACCCCCTGGTGCCAGTCCCGCCCGGCCAGGACGATGGCGTCCCTGGCCAGCTCCGGGTGCTCCTCCAGCAGGGCGAGGCATTGGGAAAAAATCTCCTGCTCGATGCCCTGCCGCTCCCGGTTCAGGTCGCACAGGGACTGGGCCAGCGACCGGGCCCGGTCGGCATCCCCGGTGAGCAGCAGCTCCAGCGCCACCTGGGGACAGCCCATCCGCCCGGCGGCGTTGATGCGGGGGGCGAGGGTAAAGCCGATGGTGGAGGCGGTGATGGCCTTGTCCTCCAGGGAGCACTCCCGCATCAGGGCCCGCAGGCCGGGACGCCGCACCTGGGGCAGCAGCTTCAGCCCCAGGGCGACGATGGCCCGGTTTTCCCCGGTCAGATTCATCACGTCGGCCACGGTGCCGATGGTGGACAGGTCGGCGTATTCCCGGAGCACCCGGTGCCGCTCCGGTTCCGGGGTCAGGGCCAGGGCCAGCTTGAGGGCGACGCCGACGCCGGCCAGATCCTTGTAGGGGTAGGGGCAGTCGCTCCGGTGGGGGTTGACCACCGCGCAGCAGCGGGGCAGCTCCTCCCGGCACTCGTGGTGGTCGGTGATGATGACGTCCACCCCGATGCCCCGGGCAAAATCCGCCTCTTTTCGGTTGGTGATGCCGCAGTCCACGGTGATGAGCAGCTTTGCCCCCTGGAGGGCCAGCTTGGTGACGGCGGCGGTGTTGAGGGAGTAGCCCTCGGCCAGGCGATCCGGGATGTAGGGGATCACCCGGGCGCCCCGGGCGCGCAGGAAGGTGGTGAGCAGGGCGGTGGAGGTGATGCCGTCCACGTCGTAGTCGCCGTAGACCGCGATGGTCTCCCCCCGCTCCAGGGCCAGCTCCACCCGGGCCACAGCCCGATCCATGTCCCGCATCCGCAGGGGATCGTGGAGCATCCCCTCGTCACTGCGCAGAAAGGCGGCGGCCTGCTCCGGCTTGGCGATGCCCCGCCCGGCCTGGGTCTGGGCGGCGAGCGGGGAGATGCGGCAGCCCGACAGGGCGCGCAGCGCCGCCTCATCCTGGGGCACGCGCTTCCATTGTTCGTATTTCATGACTGATTAGACCTCGATGGCTGTTCCAAAACAGCGGAAAAGAATATAATTACATCTATTATAGCAAAGTCATGAAAAGAATACAAGTTTTTGGCTATAAAGAATGCCCCGGCGGGGGAGATTGTATTCCCCGGCCGTTTGTGGTAGAATCAAGGTGAGAAACGGGGGCGTTTGACGCGTGAAAAAGGAACAGAAAACCAACGTGATGCGGCTGCTGGATCAGAAGAAGGTGCCCTACGAGGCGCGGCACTATGACCACGGCGACGAGGCGGTGGACGGCGTGACGGTGGCCGCCTCCCTGGGGGAGGACCCGGAGCGGGTGTTCAAGACCCTGGTGGCCCGGTCGGGCAGCAACCATTACTATGTCTTTGTCATCCCGGTGGCCCATGAGCTGGATCTGAAAAAGGCGGCAAAGGCGGTGGGGGAGAAGTCCATCGCCATGCTGCCGGTGAAGGAGCTGCTGCCCCTGACGGGCTATGTCCGGGGCGGGTGCTCCCCCATCGGGATGAAGAAGCTCTTTCCCACCACCTTCCACGCCTCCGCCCTGGAGCAGGATCGGATCGCCGTCTCCGCCGGGCGGATCGGGGATCAGGTGGTGCTGGAGCCCCGGGCCCTGGCCGCGCTGGTGCGGGGCGGCTTTGCCGATCTGA
>JAFVAS010000046.1 GCA_017480395.1 Oscillospiraceae bacterium
CAGCGGCCGCTCCACCCAGGAGCGCAGCAGGCGGGTGCCCATGGGCGTTTTCGTGTGGTCCAGCACCCAGAGCAGGCTGCCCTTCTTCTCGCCGCCCCGGAGGGTCTCGGTCAGCTCCAGGTTGCGCCGGGCGGTCAGATCCAGCTCCATGAACCGGTCGCTCTCGTAGTGGCGCAGGGAGGAGAGATAGCTCAGGTCGGTGCGCTGGGTCTCGTACAGATAGTTCAGCACGCCCCCCACCGCCCGGTAGGCCACCACCGACAGGTCGGCGGCCTGGGGAAACTGCTTTCTCGTCAGGGCCATGGCCTCCTGGGGGAGGAAGCGGGTGTCGCCGCCGTTCTGCCAGTAGCAGCCCAGCTTGTCGGTCAGCAGTCCGGTCAGGGCGGGGATGGCCGCCGCCTCCGGGGAGAGCAGCGCCTCCCGGGGGGCAAACCGGCCCAGCTCGTTGCAGGCGTGCTCCACCGCGTCGGCGCCAGTGAAGGCGGTGACCTCCGCCTCGCCGGTGGAGATATCGCAGAAGCACAGGCCCACGCCGTCCTCGTCGGCGGCCACGGCGCAGATATAGTTGCTCTGGCCCGGGGTGAGCATGGCGTCGTCGGTGACGGTGCCGGGGGTGACGATGCGGATGATGTCCCGGTTCACCAGCCCCTTGGCCTGGGCCGGGTCCTCGGTCTGCTCGCAGATGGCCACCTTGTAGCCCTTGGCGATCAGCCGGGCCAGGTAGTTCTGGTAGGAGTGGTAGGGCACCCCGCACATGGGTACCTGCTCCTCCTTGCTCTTGCCCCGGTCCCGGGTGGTCAGGGTGAGGTCCAGCTCCCGGGAGGCGGTGCGGGCATCGTCGTCAAACATCTCATAAAAGTCGCCCAGGCGGAAGAACAGCAGCGCGTCGGGATAGCGCTGTTTGATCTCCAGATACTGCTTCCGCATGGGGGTGAGCTCTTCTTTTTTCGCCATGGAATTCCTTCCTGTTCTGTCAGTCTTGCGCGGCGGAGCGCTTGGCATACCGCATGGGGAAATAGATCCCGGCGTCCAGCGCCGCCAGCCAGAGGAGCATCACCGCGTCCAGGGGGGCGCGGCCCAGAAAGATGGTCACGTCCACATAGAGAAAGGTCAGGGCGGTGGCCAGCTCCACCAGCAGGGTGGCCAGGCGCAGGGGCCTGCCCTCCAGCCGCTCCACCCCCCGCCGCACGTCGGCGGGCATGCGCCACATGTCCAGGGGCAGCAGCCGCAGCCCCAGCCGGATGGCCAGGGTGATGAGCCACATGACGATGGGCAGCGCCAGATAGAGCAGGCTGTTGTTGAGGTAGATCCCGCCGTAGTTCAGGGTGGCCGCCTCCCCGTGGCGCACGGTGAGGGCGTAGATGGCAAAGGCGGTCAGGCCCACCTGCACCGCCAGAGAGGCGATGGACAGCGCCCAGGTGAGCGGGGTCATGGGGATCTTTTTCCGCTCCCCCACGGTCTGGGGGGCGTGAAAGACCTGCTTGCGTTTTTTCTTCTTCTTGTTGGCCATGGCTTCAAGTCCCCTCGCCGTCGATGATCTCCCCAAAGAGCGCCCAGTTGGAGGCCCGGGTGATGCGGCAGGTGTGGAATGCGCCGATCAGCTCCTCCCCGCCGTCCAGGTGTACCAGCCGCCCCCCGTCGGTGCGGGCGGTCAGGGCGTGGCGGCCGTCGGTATTTTTGCCGTCCACCAGCACCCGCAGGGTCCTGCCCACATAGGCGGCGTGCCTCTCCGCCGAGATCTCGTTCTGCCGGGCCACCAGGCGCTGGAAGTTGGCGCTCTTCTCCTGCTTGGTCAGCACGTCCGCCATCTTCGCCGCCGGGGTTCCCTCCCGGGGGGAGTAGATAAAGGTGAACAGGGCGTCAAAGCGCACCTCCTCAATGAGCTTCAGGGTGTCCTCAAACTCCTGGGTGGTCTCCCCGGGGAAGCCGACGATGACGTCGCTGGTCAGCACGATTTCCGGGATCAGCGCCCGCAGGCGGCGGATCTGATCCAGATACTGCGCCGACGTGTAGCCCCGGTTCATGGCCCGGAGCACCCGGTCGCTGCCCGCCTGGAAGGGCAGGTGCAGGCTGGGGGCCACCTTCTCGCACGCGGCCATGGTCTCAAAGAGCTTCTGGGTGGCGTCCTTGGGGTGGCTGGTCATGAAGCGCAGCAGGAAGTCCCCGGGGATGTCATTGCAGGCGCGCAGCAGGTCGGCGAAGTCGATGGAGAGGCCCAGATCCTTGCCGTAGGAGTTGACGTTCTGGCCCAGCAGGGTGATGTCCTTATAGCCCTCGGCCACCAGCTGCCGCACCTCGTCCAGAATGCGCTGGGGGTCCCGGGAGCGCTCCCGGCCCCGGACGTAGGGCACGATGCAGTAGGTGCAGAAGTTGTTGCAGCCGTACATGATGGAGACCCAGGCCTTCAGCGTCCCCTGCCGCACCACGGGCAGGCCCTCGGCGATGTTGCCGTCGCTGGCCTCGGTGGAGAAGATCCGCCCCCGGTGGGTCAGGATCTCAAACAGGAACTGGGGAAATTTCCACAGCACATGGGGCCCGAAGACCAGATCCACATGCCGGAAGGAGCGGCGGATCTTCTCCGCCATATGGGGCTCCTGCATGGCGCAGCCGCACAGGCAGATGATCTGATCCGGCTTTTTCTTCTTGGTGTGGGTCAGGGCCCCCACGTTGCCCAGCACCCGCATCTCCGCGTGCTCCCGCACGGCGCAGGTGTTGATGACGATGACATCGGCCTCCTGCTCCACATCGGTGAAGCCGTAGCCCATCTCCTCCAGCAGGCCCCGGATGCGCTCCGAGTCCGCCTCGTTCTGCTGGCAGCCGTAGGTGTCCACCAGGGCCAGCGGCGCGTTGGGCCGCCCCTGGCTGATGGCGCGCACCCGGGCGCAGTAGTCCCGCTGCTCCTCCAGCGCCTCCTGGGATATGATGACAGTTTTCCGTTCCAAAAGGGGGTCCTCCCGCGTCGGGCTCTGCCCCAAAGGGCAAAATCCCGCTATTTTTCCATGATAGTCTAGTATAACAGTTTTCCCGCCGGGAGACAAGGCAAAATGTCCCGATTGGGACGGCTTTTTCGCCGATCTGTCTTGACAGCTGTGTTATACTCGAATCAGAAATCCATGTTTCCGCGGGGGTGAGATCATGCACGCACAGCAGCGGCGGGAGGCGGTGCTCTCCCGGCTCAGGCCCGGTGCCGCGCCGGTCAGCGCCTCGGTGCTGGCCGGGGAATTCGGCGTCAGCCGCCAGATTATCGTGGGGGACATCGCCCTGCTCCGGGCGGCGGGCCACGCCATCCGCTCCACCCCCAGGGGCTACATCCGGGAGGGGGAGACCTCCGGCATCCTGCGCACCGTGGCGGTCAACCACCCGGAGGAGGCCATGGAGCAGGAGCTGACCCTCTGCGTCGACAACGGCTGCACCGTCCTGGACGTGGCGGTGGAGCACCCGGTCTACGGTCTGCTGGTGGGGCAGCTCCAGATCGCCTCCCGCTATGATGTGGCCCAGTTCCTCCGGCGGGTGGGCTCCAGCAGCGCCCGGCCCCTGTCGGAGCTGACCTCCGGCATCCACCTGCACACCCTCCGCTGCCCCGACGAGGCCGCCTTCCAGCGGGTGTGCGACGCCCTGGATCAGATGGGCTATCTGCTGAAGGAGAGCTGAGACAACCCACAAAACCCACAAAACCGGCGGGATCCAAAAATCCCGCCGGTTTTTGTCGAAAATACTTGTGCAAAATGAATTGTTTTGTTGACAGATATGGTAAAAACGAATATAATAAGGGCAGACTGGGGCAGAATCTTTGTGAATGCTGCCCTGATTTGACAGAGAGACCCCCCTCCGAGGGTGAAAAAGAAAGGCAGGTAACATCCATGGGCAAGTTCGTAATCAAAAAGACCAAGACCGGCATCAAGTTCGATCTGAAGGCCACCAATGGCGAGGTCATCGCCACCTCCGAGGTCTACGTCGCCGAGGCCTCCTGCAGAAACGGCATCAAGAGCGTCACCGTGAACGCGCCCATTGCCGCCCTGGAGGATCAGACCGTCGAGGGTTTTGAGACCCAGAAGAACCCCAAGTTCGAGGTCTACACCGACAAGCGCGGCGAGATCCGCTTCCGCCTCAAGGCCCGCAACGGCCAGATCATCGCCGTCTCCGAGGGCTACAAGACCAAGAAGTCCGCCCTCAACGGCATCGAGAGCATCCGCAAGAACGTGGTGGACGCCAAGATCGTCAAAGAGGATTGATCCCCTCGGTTTTTCCACAAAAACAGCGCACCGGGAGCCCCAGGGCCCCCGGTGTGTTTTGTTTGTATGGCGGGTTCAGCGAATGAAGTTCGTGAAAACCTGCTCCTCCGTCTCCGGCAGGCCGTAGGTCTCCTTCCCCAGGCGGATGCTGCGCATCAGGAAGGTCATGTTCCGCGCCAAAACCCGCATGATCTGCTTCCCCTCGTCGTCCTGCTCCGCCTCCCCCGGGGCGCCGCCGTGGATGCTGTTCCAGTACTGGCTGGACACCACCGGCATCCCGGAGATGGTGAAGAATTTGTTCAGCTCGTCGAAGGCCGCGGAGCAGCCGCCCCGCCGGCAGCAGACCACGCTGGCCCCCACCTTCATGGTCTTGTCAAAGTGGGTGCTGAAGAACAGCCGCTGCAGGCAGGCCACCAGGGTGGCGTTGGCCGAGGCGTAGTACACCGGCGTCGCCACCACCAGGCCGTCCGCCGCCTCAAACTTGGGGGCCACCTCGTTGACGATGTCATCAAAGACGCATTTCCCCCGCTCATAGCAGCTGCCGCAGCTGATGCAGCCCCGGATGCTCCGGGCACCGAGCTGGATGGTCTCCGTCTCCACTCCGTTCTCGGCGAAGACTCCCTCCATCTCCCGCAGGGCGATGGAGGTGTTGCCCCCCACCCGGGGGCTGCCGTTGAGGATCAGGACCTTGCAGTCAGACATGTTCAGTTCCTCCTTGTTCATTTTCTTGATACACCTCCATTTTATTTTTCTTTGGAAGTCTTGTCAAGCAAAACCCCGGAGCCGTTGGCTCCGGGGTTTTCTCCAGATCTCGGGGGTTCCTTGTGGGCCGCCCTTCGGGCAGGCGCTCACTCGATGGCGATGACCTTCTTCTGGGGCAGTTGGGGCTGGTTGACCTTCTTGGGGATGGTCAGGGTCAGCACCCCGTCCTCATAGCGGGCGCCGATCTCCTCCTCGGTGACGTTGTCGCCGACGTAGAAGCTGCGGCTCATGGTGCCGACAAAGCGCTCCCGGCGGATATACCGGCCCTCCTCCGGGGCGGGGGTGTCCTGATCCAGGCCCTTCCGGGCGGTGATAACCAGGTGGCCCTGCTCCAGCTCCAGGGACAGCTCCTCCTTCTTGAAGCCGGGCAGCTCCACCGCCAGCTCGTAGTGGTCGTCCCGCTCCCGCACGTCGGTCTTCATCATGTTCTCGGCGTGGTGGCCGTACAGCTTGCGCTGGGCCTGACGCATCGGGCGGTCGTCAAAGGTGGGGAAATCGAAATCAAAGAAATCATTGAAGAAACCGTCAAACAGGTTCTCTCCGTACAGTCTGGGCATCAACATCATCAATCGCTCCTTTTTAAAAATATGATTTGGAATGGAGCAGCGGGGCGGGTCTCCCGGGGTTGCTCGCCCTTGTCCTTCGTTCTGCCCCTGTTATACACCCGCGAATTAGCAATGTCAATAGTAGAGTGCTAATATTAACAATTAATTCACAAACGTATGTTCTATTATTCGGATTATATCCCGCTCTATTTTTGGCAAATCATATTATATTCTGCTAATTTCATCGGGTGATTGCAATTTGGCCCAAAACATGGTAAGATCGGGATATCCCATCACACGGAAAGCGAGGTATATTCCCATGGACGCAAACGGCGAAATTGTTGTCTCCACGGAGCAGTGGCTACAGGACGAACTGGTTTTTATCAACGAGAAGATGGCCGCGACGCTGATCGGCCGCCTGAAGGCGGAGCTGCTCAGCTGTGACGACGCCACCCAGGAGCTGACCCTGCGCTACCCCCTCCAGGACTGGCAGGTCAACGGCCTGGGCACCCTCCACGGCGGCATGATCAACACCATGATGGATCTGACCATGAGCATGGTGGTCTACTGCTTCTCCCGGGAGACCATCCCTCCCACCGTCTCCATGACCGCCAACTATCTGCGGCCGGTTCCCATGGAGGACTATGTGCTGATCCGCGCCCGGGTGACCTCCCTGGGCAGGCGCAACGCCACCGCCTATTGCGAGGCCATCGTCCCCAAAACCGGCAAGGTGGCCTGCACCTCCATCGGTACATACGCTATTATCCCCAAAAAGGCGTGAAAAATCCCCGGAAACCGAGGTTTCCGGGGATTAAAATTCTCGAAAAAGCAAGCTTTTTCTGCGAAGGGGATGCAGGCCGCTGCAGCGCACTCACTACGTTCGCACGTTTGCGGCCTGAGAAGAGAAAATTCCGAGGCACATGTCCCCGGAATTTTCGTAACTGGATTTTGTTCCGCCCGTTGCGACGGGCGGAATTCGGTGAAACCTCCGTACCTTTCGGCTATCTACTGACAAAAATCCCTTTGCCTATTGCAAAGGGCTTTTCTTGGTTTAATTTCTTTACTCCAATCCCATCGCCTTGACCACGGCGGCGCACCGGGGGCAGAGCTCCGGGTGGCCCTCCGGGGTGCCGATGGAGGGGTGATGGTTCCAGCAGCGGGGGCACTTGGGATCCTCGTCCAGCTCCGCCTTGACGGTCAGGCCGGCAAAGGCTTCACCGGCGTAACCTTCGCCGTCGCCGTGAACCAGGTTGACCTCGCTGACGATGAACAGGGCGGCGAAGTCGCAGTCGGTCAGGGACTGAACCCGCGCCCAGGCCTCGTCGTTGAAGTAGAGGGTCAGTCTGGCGTCGGTGGACTTCTTGACGATCTTGGCAGCGCGCACCTCCTCCAGGGCCTTGTTGACGTCGGCCTTGAGGTTCAGCAGCTGGGCCCAGTACTCGGTCTTCTCTCCGTCGAACTCATAGGCGGGATCGACGGCGGGAATGTCGTTGAAGAGGACGCTCTCGGCGTCATCGCTGGCGGCGTGGGGCATGGCGGCCCAGATCTCCTCGCTGGTGAAGGCCAGGATGGGGGCAAGCAGCCGCACCATGGCGTCCAGCACCTGGAAGATGGCGCTCTGGGCGCTGCGGCGGAGCAGGGAGTCGGGGGCCTCGCAGTAGAGGCGGTCCTTGATGATGTCCAGATAGAAGTTGGACATATCCACCACGCAGAAGTTATAGATGGCGCGGTAGACGCCGTGGAACTCGTAGTTGTCGTAGCAGCGGCGGCACTCGGCCACCAGGGCGTTCATCCGGTTGACCGCCCACTGATCCAGGGGCAGCATGTCCCCAAAGGCCACCGGCGCGTCGGGGTCGAAGCCGTCCAGGTTGCCCAGGATATAGCGGCAGGTGTTGCGGATCTTCAGATAGGTGTCGCTGAGCTGCTTCAGGATGGGCTTGCTCAGGCGCATATCCTGGGTGTAGTCGGCGGAGGAGACCCACAGGCGCAGGATGTCCGCGCCATAGTCCTTGATGGTGTCCTGGGGGGAGATGGCGTTGCCCAGGGACTTGTGCATCACCTTGCCCTGGCCATCCACCGTCCAGCCGTGGGTGATGATCTGGCGGTAGGGGGCCACACCGTTGACGGCGATGGAGGTCAGCATGGAGGACTGGAACCAGCCCCGGTACTGGTCGCCGCCCTCCAGATAGAGGTCGGCGGGATAGGCCAGCTCCTCCCGGGCGTCGGCCACGGCGGACCAGGTGGAGCCGGAGTCGAACCAGACGTCCAGAATGTCCTTCTCCTTGCGGAAAGCGGTGCAGCCGCAGTCGCATTTTGCGCCCTCGGGCAGCAGCTCCGCCTCGGAGCGGGCCCACCAGGCGTTGGAGCCCTCCTGCTCGAAGATGGCGGCGATTTTGTCGATGCTCTCCGGGGTGCAGTAGGGCTTGCCGCAGTCCTGGCAGTAGAACATGGGGATGGGCACGCCCCAGGTGCGCTGACGGGAGATACACCAGTCAGACCGC
>JAFVAS010000047.1 GCA_017480395.1 Oscillospiraceae bacterium
CAGTTCCTCGTTTCTTGGCTTTATGACCTCCTGCGCCTCCTTGGGGGCTGACGAGAAAAACTTCTTTTCCTGAACAAAGGCCACAGTCGATATCATCAGGAGTGTGATCGCAGCGCAAAATACGATTGCCAGAAATATGGTTAAAAGCATGAAATTCTACCTTCATTCTACCTGTAATTTGTGTTAGTTATTGCTAACTATGATAGCATTTACCCCATCAAACGTCAATGGCTTATCACATATTTTGCGAATGCTTACAAAGCCTTCATGCTCCGAGAGTGGTTGCAGCGACAACCGCTCTGGTTACGGAGACGACTGCAACCCTCCCGTTTCGGATTATTATACTCCTTGCGGAATTGCGAACAAAGCTATGCGAACAATCCGTATAGTCCTTTTGATCCATTTCAAACAGTTTCCTCAGTTCTCCGGTGCTCCTTTTGATAGCCGGACTCGAATGACAGAAGTCTTTCCCTAATCATTGGTTGATGGCGATAAAACGGAAGTTTCTACGCAATAACCTCGGAGAAGCAAACGAATTTCTCTTCTCGATAGTTAAAAAGATACCCACGATAATCAAAGCTTGTATAGTCGGACTTGCCGGTTTCAGCAGAGCAACCGTTTCCAAGTATCAGCAGTATTTCCTCTCGATCCCTTGCAATGCTTTCGTAAGTATCTGCTGCAACCACCAACCGGGAAGCTGCATCTATTTTTTCTTGCTCATTATTTCCACGTTCATCATAATAGTTGTAACCGATTATTACTTTTAGTGGGCATCGGATCTGTAAGAGCTTCATGAGCTCATCTGTCCAGTCTTGTTTATTATTCTCATGTTCTACTGCAATTTTCAAATTCCACAGATGAGCATTTAAGCCGACGTTATTTGTTTCCCTTTTTATGCTTTGAAAGTGTGATTCCCATCCAACAGCATCAATTCGAAAGTACTCATTTTGGTGTGTCCAGCCCGTCCCGTTTTCAATTATTTCATTGATTACTCTAGTCACGATTGGTGTGAAAAGGGCGTCGTTTTTATATGTCTCGGCATACCTTTCCCATGTAATTCTTTTAGTAAACTCATCATAAAACCAGAGTGCATCAAATGAGCCATTGGAAGATGTGCAATCATAATCACCAAACAAAAGTGATTTTCCCTCAAACAGCGTCCATCCTTTCTTCCTTTGGTCGTATGTAATCCATTCTCCTGCAATTCTCAAGGATTCAATGTAGCGCTGTATTGTTCTGGGTGACAGCTCAAGCTGACTTGCGAGCTTTGCCGTCGATATTCCTGGCTGGCGCTTAATTTGGCGTAATACAGTCAAAGCATTTGCAACCGTCCTGCTGAATGACTCGCTCTTTTTCTGGCGTCTGTATGCGGAGAGAAAATCATATTTAAGTTTCTCCTTTGCTATGTCCAGATTGTCGTAGCAGACAAAGAAACCCGTCAGTTGTTGCGGAACATCCACCTTTGAATGTCCAATCAGAATAACCGTTTCAGTAGGCTCGGTGACATCGGAATAGTATTCATAAATCAATTGGATGTCACTATTCTTTATCACGCTGGTGTTAATCACACTTGCCATACACGGAACGGCAATCAAGTCAGAAACAAGCGCGGTATCCCATATACAAATATTACGATTTGGCAGCAATGGCTGAAAGATACTATCTGCATCAGGAAATCCAAAAACCATTACAGTATCATTAGGCATCGTACAAACCTCCAAAACAGAATTGCATGTAGTCTCTTATTATATTCGGCCGTTGTGTGTTCTCCAAATAGGATCGCAAAGAGCTCATCGACAAAGTACAAACATCTCGCCAAGGATTTTCTGGAGTTATTCCAAGTTCCGTTGCCAGTCCAAGCAGCGAAATCTCTTCTTTGTCGTCATCTGATAGGCTCTCCAGAAACAGAGTTACAAAGATAGCCGTGGTTTTTGAATCGCAGAGAACGATATTCTTTAATACTATGTTCTCTAATTTGTAGGGTTCATATATTGGGTAAGATATATTCACCCATTCATTTATGTGAAACAAAAGCTCCTCTACATCCGCCTGGGTTACTCCATATAGGAGAATGTTGTCCGTAAAAAGGTCTGGGGGATGGAAGCCCTCCCCCTTAGAGCAAAAGGATTGAAGAATAATGCAATCTTCTGCTCTGGGTAAATGATTGTAGATTGGGATATGTCTGTCCATGCTGTTTCCTCCCAAAAGGTAAATCACATGTTTCGAGTTTCCTTCATTCTATACAATCACCACGACAACAGTATTGGTTTGAAGAAAATCCCCCGAAAAATGGAAAGGACGATTGTTATCCTCCTGAGATAGCCTTATTCATTTCATCATACCAGAGCAGTCGTGTCAAATTTTTCTGCAATCCATCTTTCATCTACGGATTTAGAGCTTCGAAAATCGCCATTTGGGCAGCAAAAAAGCCCGATTTTATCGGGCTTTTTTGCTGGGTACATCTTTTTCGTACCCTTTTGTTGGTGGAGGCGAGGGGAGTTGAACCCCTGTCCGAAAACACATCCACCGGAACTTCTCCGGGCGCATTCGATTCTTTGCGTTCCCTCGTCCGCACGGGAACCGAAACCCTTACGGACTTGGTAGCTTCATGAAGACCTGGCCGGCGCAAAGCTTAGCCGGCGCAAGTACACCACTGAAAGGTTTCGCCTTCCCCGGCGCGTGGCCTTACCGGGGTCCGCGGGACGCCAAAGTGGGCGTCAGGCTGCCGTTGGGGCAGCGGCGGCGTCAAGCCGCGAGAGCAACAGTATTGTCGTTCTTTAATTTATAGGTGCCCGTTTTCAGGTGGTCAGGCGCCACCGCCCGCTATTCCGGATTCAGCATCCCCGTCGAAACCGGTACGCCCCCATGAAGCCCCGGTCCGCGCGGGATCGGGGCGGGGAAAATGAAGTCAGCGTGAAGCTCAGAATCTGCCGTAGGGGTCCTGGAGCTTCTTGGGCTCGGGGTAGTCCACGCCGAAGGTCTCCACCGTGATGGACTTGATCTTCTGCTCGGTCTTGGGGCGGTCGCTGCGGTCGGTGGGGACGGCGGCGATGGCGTCCACGACCTCGATGCCCTCGGTGACCTCGCCAAAGGCGGCGTACTGGCCGTTGAGGAAGTCGCCGTCGGCGTGCATGATGAAGAACTGGCTTCCGGCGGAGTCAAAGGCCTGGGAGCGGGCATAGGACAGGGTGCCGCGCTTGTGGGCCAGGTTGTTGTTCACGCCGTTGGCCCGGAACTCGCCCTTGATGCAGTAGCCGGGGCCGCCCATGCCGGTGCCCTGGGGGTCGCCGCCCTGGATCATAAAGCCGGAGATGACCCGGTGGAAGATCAGGCCGTTGTAGAACCCCTGGTTGGCCAGGTGGATGAAGTTGTTGACGCTCTCCGGCGCCAGGTCGGGATAGAGCTGGGCGACGATCTTGCCGCCGTTCTCCATCTCGATGGTAGCGATGGGATACTGTGCCATAATAAACCTCCTGTATGGTTGTGTTCTGATTTTCTGTTCCGCTGTCTTGCTCCGGCGGTCAGCCCCAGTGGGAAAAGCTCTTCTTCGCCCGATCCATGTCCCGCTTGGCGTCCCGCTCGGCGGCGGAGGCCCGCTTGTCGTAGAGCTTCTTGCCCCGGGCCAGCCCCAGCTCCACCTTCACCCGGGCGTGCTTGAAGTAGACCGAGAGGGGGATGAGGGAATAGCCGTCCTGCTGGATCTTGGCCCCCAGCTTGAGGATCTCCCGCTTGTGCAGCAGCAGCTTGCGCTGGCGCAGGGGATCGCAGTTGAAGATGTTGCCCTGCTCATAGGGGGAGATGTGCATGCCGTAGAGGATCATCTCGCCGTCCTTGATGTGGCAGAAGGAGTCCTTCAGGTTCAGCCGGCCCGCCCGGATGCTCTTGACCTCGGTGCCGGTGAGGGAGATGCCGGCCTCGTAGCGGTCTTCGATGAAATAATAGTGAAAGGCCTTGCGGTTGGTGGCCACCGTTTTGGTTCCTGCCTTGTCCACGCCGACGCCTCCTTCCAAATAGACTACCACATATTGTACCACAGATGTCAATAGAATAACAAGCAAAGGCGCTGGATAAATATTTGACATAATTTTTAATTTTTCTTTGATTTTATGGCCGGATTGTGTTATACTCATCCGTGTATGGTGCGCATGGCCGGAGCGTCCTCTGCCGCGCACCCCTCCGTGCCAGTTTATCGGGCTTTTGACAAAGAGAAAAAGAGGGTGTCCTTCTTGTTAAAATATGTGATCCGCGGCGGCAGGCCGCTTCACGGTGAAATTAATATCAGCGGCGCAAAAAACGCCGCTGTTGCCATTCTTCCTGCGACGCTTCTGGTGGACGGTCCGGTTCGGATCGAGAACATCCCCCAGATCAGCGATGTGACCCTGATCCTGGAGATCCTCCGGGAGCTGGGCGCCAGCGTCAATACCATCAACCGCAGCACGATGGAGATCGACTGCTCCACCGTCAACCGCACCTCCGTCTCCTACGAGCTGTCCCGGCAGATCCGCGCCTCCTACTACTTCATCGGCGCGCTGCTCAGCCGCTTTGGTCAGGCCCAGGTGGCCATGCCCGGCGGCTGCGATCTGGGCGCCCGGCCCATCGACCTGCACCTCAAGGGCTTCCGCGCCCTGGGGGCCAACGTGGAGGAGAAGAACGGCTTTGTCTACGCCACCACCCCCGAGGGCGGGCTGCGCGGACGGAGGATCTATATGGATCTGGTCTCCGTGGGCGCGACGATGAACGTCATGATGGCCGCCGTCTTCGCCCGGGGCACCACCATCATTGAAAACGTCGCCAAGGAGCCCCACATCGTCGATCTGGCCAACTTCATCAACTCCATGGGCGGCCATGTGATGGGCGCGGGCACCGACATCATCCGCGTCCGGGGCGTGGCAAGCCTCCGGGGCGGCACCTACTCCATCATTCCCGACCAGATCGAGGCGGGCACCTATATGACCGCCGTGGCCGCCGCGGGGGGCAGTGTGCGCATCCGCAACATCATCCCCAAGCATCTGGACTGCATCACCAACAAGCTCACCGAGATGGGCGTCCAGGTGGAGGAGGAGGGGGACGACCTGATCGTCACCCGCATCGGCCCGATGCACCATACCAACATCAAGACCATGCCCTATCCCGGCTTCCCCACGGATATGCAGTCCCAGATCGCGGTCTGTCTCTGTCTGGCGGAGGGCACCAGCCTGATCACCGAGGGCATCTGGGAGAACCGCTACCGCTACACCGATGAGCTCAAGCGGATGGGGGCCCAGATCCAGGTGGACGGCAAGGTGGCCGTCATCGAGGGCGTGTCCCGGCTCACCGGCGCGCCGGTGCGGGCCTGTGACCTGCGGGCCGGTGCCGCCATGGTGGTGGCGGGCCTGGCCGCCGAGGGAGTTACCGAGGTGGAGCACATCCACTATGTGGAGCGGGGCTACGAGGATATCGTGGGCAAGCTCCGGGGCGTCGGCGCGGACATCGAGCTGGTGGACGAGCCGGAAAAGCCCCAGCGCCGCCAGTCCAAGGCCAACGTCGGATAAGAAACCATAAATTCAACTGCTTCCAGATGATTTGCGGGCGGCGGCATGAGCCGTCGCCCCTTTTATATTAAACGAACGACTACATAGGGATATGCCCGATTTGCTCTATCTCTGCGCCATCGCCAGCGGCTCCAGCGGCAATGCCATCCTGATTTACAACGAGACGACCACGCTGCTGATCGACGCGGGAATCTCCGCCAAGCGCATCTGCGACGGCCTGGCCCTGATGGGCCGCAGCCCCTCCGACCTGGACGGCATCTGCGTCACCCACGCCCACTCCGACCACATCTCCGGGCTGCGGGTGCTGCTGAAAAAGACTGACGCCCCCCTCTACGCCACCGATGGCACCGGCCAGGCCCTCCTCCGGGAGACGCCGGGGGCGGGGGAGCGGCTGCGGGAGATCCGGCCCGGGGCGGATTTTGCCGTGGGGGATTTGGGGCTCAGCGCCTTTTCCACCCCCCACGACGCCGAGGGCAGCGTGGGTTACTGCGTCACCGACGGACAGCGCCGGTGCAGCGTGGTCACCGACCTGGGCTTTGTCACCGAGGAGGTGCGCCGGGGGGTGCTGGGCTCTCACCTGGCCCTGGTGGAGGCCAACCACGACGTGGACTGGCTGATGAGCGGGCCCTATCCGCCCTATCTCAAGCGTCGCATCCGGGGCGATCTCGGCCACCTGTCCAACGAGGACGGCGGGGCGCTGTGCTGCGACCTGGCGGAGCACGGGGCGCACACGCTGATCCTGGGCCACCTGAGCCGCCAGAACAACACGCCGGAGCGGGCGAGGCAGGTGGTGGGGCATATGCTCCGCGCCCGGGGATATGACGGGGTGGCGCTGGAGGTGGCCAGCCACCAGGTGTGCTCTCCCGCTTTTGAGGTGTAATGTCCCATGGTGAATGTCCATATCCTCTGCGTGGGGAAGTTGAAGGAGAAGTTCTATCTCGCCGCCGTGGAGGAGTATGCCAAGCGCCTCTCCCGCAGCTGCAGGCTCACCCTGACCGAGCTGCCCGAGGAGCGCCTGCCGGAGCGGCCCTCCCAGGCGCAGATTGACGCCGCCCTGGAGCGGGAGGCCGACGCCGTGCGCGCCAGGCTGCCCAAAGGCGGCGTGCTGATCGCCCTGTGCGTCGAGGGCAAAAGCCTCTCCAGCGAGGCCTTTGCCCGGCGCATTTCCGACTGGATGGTGGAGGGAAACACCACGCTCACCTTCCTGATCGGCAGCTCCTTCGGCCTGCACGAGAGCCTGAAGCGCCAGGCGGAGCTCCGGCTGTCCATGTCCGAGATGACCTTTCCCCACCACCTCGCCCGGGTGATGCTGCTGGAGCAGGTCTACCGCGCCTTTCAGATTCTGGAGGGCACCCGCTATCACAAATAATCACACGGAACCATTATGTCCGGCATTGACCGGCGATCTCATATTTTCAAACAGGAGGTAACCCACTATGTCATTCATGGAAACCTACCAGAAGTGGCTCGCCGCCCCCGCCCTGAGCGAGGAGGAGAAGGCGGAGCTGCGCGCCATCGCCGACGACCCCAAGGAGATCGAGAGCCGCTTCTTCGGCCCGCTGGAGTTTGGCACCGCCGGACTGCGGGGCACCATGGCCGTCGGCCTGAACCGCATGAACATCCATGTGATCCGCCACGCCACCCAGGCCTTTGCCGAGGTCATCAAGGCGGAGGGGCCCGAGGCCTGCGAGAAGGGGGTCGTGATCTGCTTCGACTGCCGCAACAACTCCCCGCTCTTCGCCCGGGAGACCGCCCGGGTCATGGCGGGCAACGGCATCAAGGTGCGCCTCTTCGAGAGCCTGCGCCCCACGCCGGAGCTCTCCTTCGCCGTCCGGGAGTACGGCGCCCAGGCCGGCGTCAACGTCACCGCCAGCCACAACCCCAAGGAGTACAACGGCTATAAGGTCTACTGGAGCGACGGCGCCCAGCTGCCCCCCCAGCACGCCTCCACCGTCGCCGCCAAGATGGACGAGCTGGATGTCTTTGACTCCATTCATCTGGCCGACTATGACGAGGCCGTCCAGTCCGGGATGATCACCGTCATCGGCGCCGAGACCGACGAAAAGTTCCTCGCCAACGTCATGGCCCAGGTCAACGACCCGGAGAGCGTGGCCAAGGTGGCCGACGACTTTGCCATCATCTTCACCCCCTTCCACGGCACCGGCCACAAGCTGATCCCCGAGGCCCTGCACCGCCTGGGCATGAAGCACGTCATCTGCGTGCCCGAGCAGATGGTCATCGACGGCAACTTCCCCACGGTGGCCTCCCCCAACCCGGAGAACCCCGAGGGCTTTGCCATCGCTGTCCAGATGGCGAAGGAGCAGAACGTCTCCTTCATCATGGGCTCCGACCCCGACGCCGACCGCATCGGCATCATGGTGCGGGATCAGTCCGGCGAGTTCATCACCATCACCGGCAACCAGAACGGCGTCATCCTGCTGGACTACCTGATCGGTGCGCTGAAACGCTCCGGCAAGATGCCCGCCAACCCGGTGGCCCTGAAGAGCATCGTCTCCACCGAGATGGCCCGCAAGGTGGCCGAGGCCAACGGCGTGCAGTGCTATGACACCTTCACCGGCTTCAAGTTCCTGGCCGAGAAGAAGAACGCCCTGGAGGCCTCCGGCGAGGGCACCGTCATCATGTCCTTCGAGGAGTCCTACGGCTATATGTTCGGCGACTATGTCCGGGACAAGGACGCCGTGACCGCCGCCCTGATCCTGGCCGAGGCCGCCTGCTACTACGCCACCCAGGGCAAGACCATGTATGACGCCCTCCAGGACTGCTACGCCAAGTACGGCTTCTACCGGGAGAAGACCATCAATCTGGTCATGCCCGGCCTGGACGGCATGACCCGGATGAAGGAGATCATGGCCAACCTGCGCCAGAACCCCCTCACCGAGGTGGCCGGCGTCAAGGTGGTGGAGCAGAAGGACTATCAGCCCGGCACCGTCCATAACACCGTCACCGGCGAGGACGGGGAGATGGAGCTGAAGGGCTCCAACGTGCTGCGGTACGAGCTCGCGGACGGCACCTCCTTCATCATCCGTCCCTCCGGCACCGAGCCGAAGATCAAGGTCTATATCCTGACCAGCGACGAGACCCAGGAGGCCGCCGACGCCAAGGTGGCCAAGTACGCCGCCTTTGCCGAGACCATCAAGGACTAAAACAGATAAACGAAGAAACCCGCCCGGAATCACGCGATTCCGGGCGGGTTTTTGTCATTTTTTCTGGGCGGCGGAGAGGCCGTCCACCGTCA
>JAFVAS010000048.1 GCA_017480395.1 Oscillospiraceae bacterium
AGTCACCTCTGGTGACAGCCCCCTTCAAAAGGGGGCAGGAAAAGGAGATAACCAATGACCAATCAGGAAAAGATTGCAAGACTGTATGAGCTGCTCTCCGAGATCGAGGCCTATGGCCGCGCGATGGGCAAGCTGAATTTTGACCTGGAGTGCTGCGCCCCGGAGGAGGGGATGGAGCAGGCCGGGGAGGACATGGCCATCCTGGGCAAGCACCTGCATGCGCTGAACCACGCCCCGGAGTTCACCGACCTCGTCTGCCAGCTCCACGCCGACGGCGCGGGGCTGACCGCCGTGCAGCGGCGGATGGTGGAGAAGCTCTACCTCTTTTATCAGAAGACCAAAAACCAGACCCCGGAGTTCTCCTACGAGATGGACAAGGCCTATAACCGGGCCTACGGCGACTGGCTCCGGGCCAAGAAGGCGGGGGATTTCGGCCTCTATCGGGACACCTTTGCCGAGGTGATCGACTTCGCCCGCCGGGACATCGCCCTGCGGGAGGAGCAGTTCGACACCCCCTATGACGCATCGCTGGATGACGCGGAGCGGGGGATGCTCTCTGCCGACCTGGACCCCTTCTTCGCCGCCCTCAAGGCGCGCATCCTGCCCCTGACGGCCCGCATCGTCGCCGAGGGCAAGCCCATCCGGGAGGATTTCATGACCCGGAGCGTCCCCATCCCCGTGCAGGAGGAGCTGTCCCGCTATCTGCTGGAGGCGGAGGGCCTGCGCAGCACCGCCCTGGTGCTGATGACCACCGAGCACCCCTTCACCACCAATTTCGGCCCGAAGGACGTGCGGGTGACCACCCACTACTATGAGAACAGCTTTATCTCCAACGTCTTCACCACCCTCCACGAGGGGGGCCACGCCCTGTTCATGCAGAACGAGCCGGAGGAGCTCTACGCCAACCACTGCGCCAACTATATGAGCAACGGCATGCACGAGTGCATCTCCCGGTTCTACGAAAATCTGATCGGCCGCAGCGAGGCCTTTATCCACTTCATCTATCCCAAGCTCCAGGCGCTCAGCGGCGGGGTCTTCGCCGACGTGTCCGAGCGGGAGCTCTATGAGGCGGTCAACGTCGCCCGGCCCAGCCTGATCCGCACCGAGGCGGACGAGCTGACCTACTGCATCCACATCCTGATCCGCTACGAGATCGAAAAGGCCTTTGTCAACGGCGAGATCACGGTGGACGAGATCCCGGCGCTCTGGAACGCGAAATACAAGGCGTATCTGGGACTGGATGTCCCCTCCGACACCGTGGGCTGCCTCCAGGATGTCCATTGGACCGGCGGCTGGGGCTTTGGCTACTTCCCGTCCTACGCCCTGGGCAACGCCTACGGCGCGCAGATCATGCGGGTGCTGCGCCGCGAGATGGACGTGGACGCGGTGATCCGCGCCGGCGAGCTGTGGCGGGTGCGGGACTGGCTGAAGGAGCGGGTGTTCTCCTGCGCGTCCCTGCTGGACCCCAAGCAATGGCTGGTGCAGGTGACGGGAGAGAGCCTTAACGTCAACTACTACCTGGACTATCTGGAGGAGAAATTCACCGCCCTCTACGACCTGCATTGATCGAACAACCTGTGACCGGAGGCCGCTTTTCCCGAGGGGGAAGCGGCCTCCGCTTCTTTTTTTCGGCTCCGTGGGGCGGAGCCATTGACGTTGGCGCGGGAAAATGATACAATACATAAGATTATGTTAAATAGTGGAGTAGTATAGCTATGTGGTTGGCAAACGGATGGAAGGATTATGAGCTGCTGGACTGCGGCAGGGGAGAGAAGCTGGAGCGCTGGGGGACGCATCTGCTGGTGCGGCCCGACCCCCAGGCGATCTGGAACACCCCCCGCACCCACCGGGGCTGGCGGGAGAACGACGCCCGCTACGCCCGCTCCAGCTCCGGCGGCGGGCATTGGGACAAGGGCAAGCTGCCCGAGCGGTGGACGGTGCGCTACCGGGATCTGACCTTCCAGGTCGGCCCGATGAACTTCAAGCACACCGGCCTGTTCCCGGAGCAGGCGGCCAACTGGGATTTCGCCCGGGAGAAGATCGCCTCCGCCGGGCGGGAGATCAATGTGCTCAACCTCTTCGCCTAGACCGGCGTTGCCACCGTGGCTTGCGCGGCGGCGGGGGCGAAGGTGTGCCATGTGGACGCGGCCAAGGGGATGGTGGCCTGGGCCCGGGAGAACGCCCGGCTGTCCGGCCTGGGGGACGCCCCCATCCGCTGGATCGTGGACGACTGCGCCAAGTTCGTGGAGCGGGAGATCCGCCGGGGACGGCGCTATGACGCCATCATCATGGATCCACCGTCCTATGGCCGCGGCCCGTCGGGGGAGGTGTGGAAGCTGGAGGAGAGCCTCTACCCCTTCCTGGAGCTGGTGGTGCAGGTGCTGTCCGACCGGCCCCTCTTCGTGCTCATCAACTCCTACACCACCGGGCTGGCCCCCAGCGTGCTGCGCTACCTGCTGGACACCCTGGTGACAAAACGCTACGGCGGACAGACCGACGCCCAGGAGCTGGGCCTGCCCGTCACCGTCAGCGGCCTGGCCCTGCCCTGCGGGGCCACCGGGCGCTGGATCGCCGGAAAGGAGCGTGGCCGACGTGGCTGACCCCATCATTCAGACCCAAAAGCTCAGCTTTTCCTATACCGGTGCGGAGGGGGTCGCACCCGGGTGCTGGAGGACATCGACCTGGAGATCGCCCCGGGCAGCTTTGTGGCCATTCTGGGGCACAACGGCTGCGGCAAGTCCACCCTGGCCAAGCATTTTAACGCCATCCTGCTGCCCTCCGGCGGCAAGGTGTATGTGGACGGCCTGGACACCACCGATGAAAATCGCACCCTGGATGTCCGCCGCACCGTGGGCATGGTCTTTCAGAACCCGGACAACCAGATCGTCGCCTCCATCGTGGAGGAGGACGTGGCCTTCGCCCCGGAGAACCTGGGGGTGGAGCCTGCGGAGATCCGCCGCCGGGTGGACGGGGCCCTGGCCGCCGTGGGTATGACGGAGTACGCCGAGCACGCCCCGCACCTGCTCTCCGGCGGACAGAAGCAGCGGGTGGCCATCGCCGGTGTCATCGCCATGCGCCCGCGCTGCATCGTCCTGGACGAGCCCACCGCCATGCTCGACCCCATCGGCCGGGAGGAGGTCATCGACACCGTCCAGCGCCTCAACCGGGAGAGCGGCGTCACCGTCGTCCTCATCACCCACCACATGGACGAGGCTGCCAAAGCCGACCGGCTGATCGTGATGGACGAGGGGAAAATCATCGCCGACGGCCCCCCGAAGCAGGTGTTCCAGCGGGTGGAGGAGCTGAAGGCGGTGGGACTCACGGTGCCGGAGACCGTCGGCCTGCTCGCCGAGCTGCGCCGCGCCGGGCTGGAGGTGCCCCTGGACGCCCTGAGTGTGGAGGACTGCGCCCGGGCCATCGCGGCGGCGCTGTGACACGTTTTGATTGATTTGACAGATCGGAGAACATCCATTGGAACCCATTCTTGAAACCCGTGCGCTGTCCCACGTTTACAGCGTGGGCACGCCCTTTGAGCATATTGCCCTGAACCAGGTGGACTTTCGGGCCTATCCCGGGGAGATTCTGGGCATCATCGGCCACACCGGATCCGGAAAATCCACCCTGATCCAGCATCTGAACGGCCTGCTGCGCCCCACGTCGGGCCAGGTCTGCTTTGCCGGGCGGGACATCTGGGCGGAGCCGAAGAAGATCCGCGACGTCCGCTTCCAGGTGGGGCTGGTGTTCCAGTACCCGGAGTATCAGCTCTTTGAGGAGACGGTCTATAAGGACATCGCCTTCGGCCCCACCAATATGAAATTATCTGCCCGGGAGATCGACGAGAGGGTGCGCGCCTCCGCGGCCCTGGTGGGCCTGGGGGACGAGGTGCTGGAGCAGTCGCCCTTCGAGCTCTCCGGCGGCCAGAAGCGCCGGGTGGCCATCGCCGGGGTGGTGGCGATGGACCCCAAGGTGCTGATCCTGGACGAGCCCACCGCCGGCCTCGATCCCCGGGGCCGGGACGCCATCCTGGAGGAAATTTCCCAGATCAACCGCCAGCGGGGCACAACCATCATCCTGGTCTCCCACTCCATGGACGAGATCGCCCGGGTGGTCGACCGGCTCTATGTGGTCAACGACGGCACCCTGCCCTTTGAGGGCACCCCCGGGGAGGTCTTTCTCCACGGGGAGGCGCTGAGCGCCATGGGGCTGAACATCCCCCAGGTCACCCAGGTGGCCCAGGCGCTGAACCGCCTGGGGGTGCCGGTGAACCCGGCGGTCTACACCATGGAGGATGCGGTGCGGGCCATCCTCGCCCTGCGGGGGAAGGGGGGAGCGGCGTCATGCTGAAGGACATCACCCTGGGCCAGTATTTTCCCGGCGACAGCATTGTCCACCGCCTGGATCCCCGCACCAAGCTCATTCTGGTCGTGGTCTATATCGTCGCCCTCTTCAACGCGGGGAACGTGGTCAGCTATGCCCTGATGCTCTTCGTGCTCTTCTCCTGCATCGCCCTGTCCCATGTGGGGCTGAAGGCGGTGTTCAAGGGGCTGCGCACGGTGTTCATCATCATCCTCATCACCGCGCTGCTCAACATCTTCTACAACACTACGGGCACGCTGCTGGTGCAGTTCTGGCGCATCCGCATCTTCACCGGCGGCATCGCCATGGCGGTCAAGATGGTGCTGCGCATCATGATGCTGATCTCCGGCACCTTCCTGCTGACCTACACCACCTCGCCCATCCAGCTCACCGACGCCATCGAGCGCCTCTGCGGCCCGCTGAAAAAGCTCCATCTGCCCATCCACGAGCTGGCCATGATGATGAGCATCGCCCTGCGCTTCATCCCCACTCTCATTGAGGAGACGGACAAGATCATGTCAGCCCAGAAGGCCCGGGGCGCCGACTTTGAGACGGGCAACCTGATCCAGAAGGCCCGGGCGCTGATGCCCCTGCTGGTGCCGCTGTTCGTCTCCGCCTTCCGCCGGGCGGAGGAGCTGGCCACCGCCATGGAGTGCCGCTGCTACCACGGGGACAGCGGCCGCACCCGGATGAAGCAGCTGACCTACGCCCCCCGGGACTTTGTGGCCCTGGCGCTGGGCTTTGTCGTGCTGGCGGCGGTCTTTGTGCTCAAGCATTTTGGACTGTAATCGTTTGATTCTTATGATACAGATGAATTTATGCGCAATATCGCCTTAAAACTGATGTACGTTGGCACCGCCTACCACGGCTGGCAGATCCAGAAGAACAACATCACCGTGCAGGAGGTGCTGCAAAAGGCCCTGGCCTCGGTGGTGGGCCACCCGGTCAAGTGCGTCGGCGCGGGGAGAACCGACGCCGGGGTGCACGCCGAGGTCTATATCGCCAACTTCCGCACCACCTCCACCATCCCCACCGACCGGCTGCCCCTGGCGGTCAACACCCGCCTGCCGGAGGACATTGTGGTGGTCAGCGCCCGGGAGGTCTCGGAGGATTTTAACGCCATCGGCTCCTGTCTGCGGAAGGAGTACACCTACCGGGTGTACAACTCCCGCATCCGTAACGCATTTTATGTAAACCGCGCCTATTTCTACCCCAAGCACCTGGACGAGGCCGTCATGGCCGACGCCGCCTCCCGGTTTGTGGGCACCCACGACTTTGCCGCCGTCCGGGCGGTGGGGACGGACGTGCGCACCACGGTGCGGACGGTCTACTACTTCGACGTGCGCAGGCAGGGCGACCTGATCGAGCTGAAGGTGTGCGCCAACGGCTTTTTGTACAACATGGTGCGGGCCATGACGGGCACCGTGCTCTATGCCGCCGAGGGCAAGCTGACGCCGGAGGGCATCAGCGACATTCTGCTGCGGGGCAACCGCACCGACGCCGGGCCGACGGTGCCGCCGGGGGGGCTGTATATGACGAAACTGTGGTATCGGGAGCCGGTGGGTCTGGACACCGATCCGGAGGAATAAGCTATGGATGAACACAGAGAGAGCATCACCGAGGAATTTTCCACGCAAAAAAAGACGGTGCCTGCAAGACAGGTGTTCCGCGTGGTCTGGCGCGTGGTGGCGCTGCTGCTCACGGCGGCGCTGGTGGTGGGGGCGGTGTATGTCGTCGTCCACCGCAATGAGTTTACCGTGGAGCGGCTGCGCCGTCAGATCACCAGCCGCACCCGCCGCAGCGATGTCTCCGAGCCCTTCACCTTCAGCGGGGACACCGACTCCGCCTTCGCCGTGGTGGACGACACCCTGATCGTCTGCTCCACCGGGGAGCTGCAGGTGTTCGACCAGATCGGGGAGAAGCTGCTGGAGCAGCCGGTGCGCATGGAGCAGCCGGTGATCAGCGCCGCGGGCAGCTATGCCCTGGCCTATGACAGCAACGGCGCCCAGCTCTTTGTGCTCCGCAACGCCGTTGTCACCCAGCGCTACACCGCCACCGGGGAGCAGGGTATCCTCTCCGCCCGGATCAACACCTCCGGCTGGACCGCGGTGGTGGAGCAGGCCACGGGCTACAAGGCGGCGGTCACCGTCTACGACACCTCCTTCCAGCCCCGGCTGACCGAGAATATCTCCAGCTCCTATATCATGGACGCCGCCCTGTCCGACGACAACGCCACCCTGGCGCTGGTCTCCATCGGGGAGGACGCGACGGGCTTTCAGACGGTGCTGATCTTCTACAACGTCTCCGACGGCATGGAGATCGGACGCTATGTGCTGGGGAGCGACGTGGTGCTCGACCTGCGCTGGCGCTCCGACACCCTCTGGGTGCAGGGGGAGTACGGGGCCTACTGCGTCGCAGACCACCAGCTCAAGGCCAGCTATACCGACGCCGCCCGCTTCCTGCAGCAGTTCTCCCTGGGGGGAGAGGGGTTTGCCAGCCTCTACTTCTGCAAGTACCAGGGGGGCACCACCGGTTCGCTGACTCTGCTGGAGGCGGACGGGACGCAGAACTCCGTTGGCATCAATGAGGAGGTGCTCTCCGTCTCCGCCGCCGGGGGCTATGTGGCGGTGCTGACCGGCTCCCAGCTGACCATCTATAACCGGGACCTGACCGTCTTCGCCGCCACCGAGAGCGGTGGGGCCCGGCGGGTACAGATGCGCGGCGACGGCACCGCCGTGCTGATCTCCGGCAACAGCGCCACGCTGTTCCAGCCGGACTGATCCCAGAAAGAGGGCAAAGGAATTGGAACAACTCACACCCGCATTGATCGTTGACATCGTCATCGGCCTGCTCCTGCTGCTGGGGCTGGTCATCGGCATCTGGCAGGGGCTGCTGCGGCTGCTCCACGGGGTCATCAGCGTGCTGGTCGCCCTGTTGGCGGGTCGGTTCGTGGCGATGAAGCTGGCCCCGATCCTGGCCACCCATGTCGCCCCCCGCATCGAGGCCCCCATCGCCCAGCGGCTGGGGGAGGTGCTGCTGGAGAAGAGCACCGACGGCGGCCTTGGGGCCCTGGCGCTGATTCCCGGCATCGACGAGCTGATCGAGCAGGCGGCCCAGTCCGCCGCCGACCTGATGGCCGCCTCCGTGGCCCAGGTGATCGCGGAGATCGTCCTCGGCATCCTGCTCGTCCTGCTGACCGTCCTGGCCGTGCGGCTGCTGTGCCGGGTGCTGCTGTGGCTCTTTGAGCGTATAGACGAGCTGCAGGGGATCCACCTGCTCAACCATGTGGCCGGGGCCGCCATCGGCGTGCTGGCCGCGGTGGCGGCGGTGGAGATCGCGGCCTTCCTGCTGCTCTTCTTCGGGGTGCTGCCCCCGGAGCTGGCCGAGGCCTCCTGGTTCCTGGGCGCACTGCTCTGACCGAACCGGACGCACGGCGGGACGCGGCATGAAATGTTTCCACTCCCGACATATTTTGCGGTGCCGGAAACATACTTTGTTCACAATTAAATGATACAATAGCAAAAAACAAATCCCCGGTATGCAACCGGAAAGAGGGGAAACGACAACTATGCAACCGACGCTCTGCTCAAAATGCAACAAGAACCTGGCGGTGATCTTCGTCAGTAAAATTGAAAACGGCGAGACAAAATCGGAGGGGCTGTGCCTCAAGTGCGCCCGCGGCATGGGCATCAAGCCCATCGACGACATGATGCAGCGCATGGGCATCTCCGACGAGGATCTGGACAACCTGTCCGACGAGATGATGTCCGCCTTCTCCAACGGCGAGGGGCTGGAGGGCCTGATGGGTCAGTTCCAGGGCGAGCCCACGGAGGACGGCGAGGAGGAGGACGAGGGCAAGACCGCCACCTTCCCCTTCCTGAACCGGCTGTTCGGCAACGGCCAGAACGCCTCCATGCCCCAGGAGCCCCCGGAGCAGCCCCGCCCCGCCGGCGCGCCCCGGCAGGAGAAGGGGAAGAAGAAAAAATTCCTGGACAACTACTGCATCAACCTGACCGGCCGGGCCCGCTCCGGGGCGCTGGACGGGGTGATCGGCCGGGAGGAGGAGATCCAGCGGGTCATCCAGATCCTGAACCGCCGCCAGAAGAACAACCCCTGCCTGATCGGCGAGCCCGGCGTGGGCAAGACCGCCATCGCCGAGGGGCTGGCCATCCGCATTGTCAACGGGCAGGTGCCCTATAAGCTGGCCGACAAGGAGGTCTATCTGCTGGATCTGACCGCCCTGGTGGCGGGTACCCAGTTCCGAGGCCAGTTCGAGAGCCGGATGAAGGGCCTGATCGAGGAGATCCGCAAGTCGGGCAACGTCATACTGGTCATCGACGAGATCCACAACATCGTCGGCGCCGGCGACGCCGAGGG
>JAFVAS010000049.1 GCA_017480395.1 Oscillospiraceae bacterium
CATGGGTGGGTAAAATGGGGCAGATCCGGCTCCACCGGCGGATCCGGGATCAGATCGATGAGCTTCTTGTCCTGTCTCCGGGCACAGAGGTAGAAGGTGATGGTCGCCTCCGGGTCAAGAATGGGGATGTTCACCCGGTCGATGGGCGGCGCAATATGGCGGAAGGACAGGTTGCTGCCGAAATTGGGGAAGACCGTCGCGTTGATGAGATCGGTGAGGGCCGCCCGGTCGTTCTGCACGATGAAGCGGATCCCCTCTATTTTTCCCTTCCAAAGCCTGGTCCAGATACCCAGGTCGGAATAAAGCAGCATGGTCTGCCCCACCAGATCGGAGAGCCATATGGCCTCCCGTTTCGCCATGGGGTGCACCGGCGGACAGGATAGGTACAGCCGCTCGGTGACATAGGGGCGGCACAGAATCCCCGGCTCCTCCAGGGGATGATCCAGCACCACCAGCTGGTAGGTTCCCGCCCGCAGGCCCTCCTCCAGCAGCTCTGTCGCCTTCATCTCCGAGGCGATGGTCATGTCCGGATAGCGCTCCGTCAGCTCCGGCATCAGCTCCCAGATGGGGGCCGGCGCACAGGAGCCGATGGTGATGGTGGTCTGGCTTTGGACGTAGAGGTGGAGCATCTGATTCATCGAGGCAACCGCGTCCATGACCTTGTGTCCCTCGGCCATGGCCAGGCGTCCCGCCTCGTTCACCTCAATTCTGTTCCTGTGCCGGTCAAAGAGGGCGACCCCCAGCTCCTCCTCCAGCCGCTGCATGGAGCGGGACAGGGCGGGCGGGGAGAGGTGCAGCGCCTCCGCCGCCCGGGACAGGGTGCCATACTGCTCGATGGCGAGCAGCTGGCGGATCTGGCTGAGCTCAAACATCGGATTGTCCCTCCCTTTCAGTATGCGTCCGTGTTATAGCAGTCTGCATAATTTGCATTGTACTTTTCGTAAAAAAACCGATATGATAATTCTGTCAAACTGGAGAATCAACCAATATAGACGGAGGTTGCCAGATGGATTATATCACTTTGAACAACGGAAGAAAAGTCCCTATGTGCGGCATCGGCACTTTTTTGATGCAGCCCGACGCCGCGGAGGAGGCGGTCTGCAACGCACTGATGTGCGGCTACCGCCTGATCGACACCGCCAACGCCTATCTGAACGAGCGCGCCTGCGGCCGCGGGATGCGGCGCTCCGGCGTGGCCCGGGAGGACATCTACCTCTCCACCAAGCTGTGGCCCAGCGTCTATGCCGATGCGGACAACGCCATCGACCAGACCCTGGCCAGGCTGGACACCGACTACGTCGATCTGCTCTTTCTGCACCAGCCCGCCGGGGACTATATCGGCGCGTACCGGGCCATGGAGCGGGCGGTCAAGGCGGGGAAAGTCCGGGCGCTGGGGCTGTCCAATTTTGAGATTCCCCAGATCCGGGAGGTGCTGGATGCCTGCGAGATCGCCCCGGCCTTCCTCCAGGTGGAGGCCCACCCTTACTTCCCCCAGACCGAGCTGAAGGCCTTTTTGCAGCCGCTGGGCAGCGTCATCATGGCCTGGTATCCCCTGGGCCACGGCGACAAGAATCTGGTCAACGAGCCGGTCTTCACCGCCCTGGCCCGGAAGTACGGCAAGTCCAACGCCCAGATCATCCTGCGCTGGCACACCCAGGTGGGCAACGTGGTCATCCCCGGCTCCACCAACCCCGCCCACATCCGGGACAACATCGACATTTTTGACTTCACCCTTACCGACGCCGAGATGGCGGAAATCGCCCAGGTGGACAGCGGCAGGCGCTATTACGAGGCCAAGCCGGAGATGCTGGAGGGCTATCTCCAGTTCGCCCCGGATTTTGACGACCAGCCCTGAGCAGAGCGGCGCTCCACTATGCGTTTCAATCATAAAGAGATATTACGATATTCCAAATATGTATAAGACGTTCTATCTGTCAGATGGTACAATATGATCAGCAAAACCCACCTGGCTAAATGAGAAATGAAGAGAAAGAGAGCGAGGAGGAGGAACATGGAACTCAAACATGCCGAAATCATCAAATCCCTGACCATCGAGGAGAAGTGCCACCTGCTGTCCGGCCGGGACTTCTGGGCCACGGTCAGCGTGGAGGCCAAGGGGGTGCCCAGCATCAACCTGTCCGACGGCCCCCACGGCATCCGCAAGCAGGAGGGCGCGGGAGATCAGCTGGGCCTGAATGGCTCCGTTCCCGCCACCTGCTTCCCCACCGCCGCCACCATCGCCAACTCCTGGGATCCCGCCCTGGGCGAACAGATCGGCGAATTTCTGGGCGAGGAGGCCGCCTCCCAGGACGTGGCCGTCCTGCTGGGCCCGGGCCTGAACGTCAAGCGCAGCCCCCTGTGCGGCCGGAACTTTGAGTATTTCTCCGAGGACCCCTATCTGGCGGGCAAGATGGCCGCAGGCTACATCCGGGGCATCCAGAAAAACGGCATCTCCGCCTGTCCCAAGCACTTTGCCGCCAACAACACGGAGCTGCGCCGTCAGGCGTCCAACTCCGTCATTGACGAGCGCACCCTGCGGGAGATCTATCTCACCGGCTTCGAGATCGCCGTCAAGGAGGCAAAGCCAAAGAGCATCATGTCGTCCTACAACATGGTCAACGGGGTCTACGCCAACGAGATCGAGCACCTGCTGCAGCACATCCTGCGGGATCTTTGGGGGTTTGACGGCTTCGTCGTCTCCGACTGGGGCGCCTGCAACGACTTCGTGGACGGCGTGAGGGCCGGCTCCCACCTGGAGATGCCCACCACCGGCGGCGACTCCCCCCGGCAGCTGATGGCCGCCATCTACGAGGGCCGCATCTCCGAGGAGGAGGTGGATCAGCGGGTGGATGAGCTGCTGGATGTGGTGCTGGCCGTCCACAAGGCGGTGGAGCCCCTCAAGGGTAAGAGCTTCGACGTGGACGCCCATCACGCCATGGCCCAGCGGGCCAGCGAGGAGAGCATCGTCCTGCTGAAGAACGAGGGCGGCATCCTGCCTCTGGCCGAGGGCACCAGGGTCGCCGTCATCGGCGACTTCGCCGAGACCCCCCGCTATCAGGGCGCAGGCTCCTCCGTGGTCAACCCCACCAAGCTGGACTCCACCCTGGGCGTCATCGAGAACTTCCCCCTGAACGTGGTCGGCTTTGAGAAGGGCTATCCCCGGGTCGGCTCCGGCGACGCCGCTATGCGCGCCGCCGCCGTGGAGCTGGCTAAAAAGGCCGACGTCGTCCTGCTCTATCTGGGCCTGGACGAGATCAGCGAGTCCGAGGGCCTGGATAGCGGCCACATGAAGCTGCCCCAGAGCCAGATCGACCTGCTGGACGCCGTCGCCACCGCCAACGAGAACGTGGTCATCGTCATGTCCGCCGGAAGCGCCGTGGAGATGCCCAGGCTGGACAAGTGCCGCGCCCTGGTGCATGGCTATCTGTGCGGCCAGGCCGGAGCCAGCGCGGTTCTGAAGGCCATTCTCGGCCAGATCAACCCCAGCGGCAAGCTCAGCGAGACCTATCCCATCGCCTATGAGGACGTGTCCTCCGCCCCCTACTTCCCCGCCGAGCAGCGCAGCGTGGAGTACCGGGAGGGCCTGTATGTGGGCTATCGCTACTTTGAAACGGTGAAGAAGCCGGTGCTGTTCCCCTTCGGCTTTGGCCTGAGCTACACCACCTTCGCCTATTCCGACCTCAGGGTCACCGTCCAGGAGGCCACCTTCACCATCACCAACACCGGAAGTGTGGACGGTGCCGAGGTAGCCCAGCTCTACGTCAGCGCCAAGGCCCCCAGGGTCTATCGCCCCGCCAAGGAGCTCAAGGGCTTTGCCAAGGTGTTCCTGAAGGCCGGGGAGAGCAAGAGCGTCACCATTCCGCTGGACGACAAGGCCTTCCGTTACTTCAACGCCAAGACCGATCGGTTTGAGATCGACGGCGGCGAGTATGACATCCTGATCGGAGCAAGCGTGACTGACATCAAGCTCAGCGGCACCGTGACC
>JAFVAS010000050.1 GCA_017480395.1 Oscillospiraceae bacterium
AGCAGCTCAAAGCCGCCGCGTCCATGGATCTCCCCAACATTACTTATAATGATATCATCCTCTATGCTGTCTCCCGGGTGCTGAAGCACCATCCCTCCCTGAATGCCCATTGGCTGAACGAGAACGAGTGCATTCGCTATTTTGATCACGTCCATCTCGGCATGGCCGTGGATACGCCCCGTGGTCTGCTGGTCCCCACCATTTTCAACGCGGACACCAAGTCCCTGGCGGAGATCTCCAAAGAAGCGAAAGAGCTGGCTGCCGCCGCACAGAACGGCTCCATTGCTCCAGATCTGCTGACCGGTGCCTCTTTTACCGTCTCCAACCTGGGTTCTCTGGATATTGAAATGTTCACTCCAGTCATTAACCCGCCGCAGACCGGCATTCTGGGTGTGGACTGCATGGTGGACCGGGTCCGTGTCACGGATGGACAGATCTCCGTCTATTCCGCTATGGGCATCTCCCTCACCTATGACCACCGGGCATTGGACGGCGCGCCTGCCTCCCGTTTCCTGAAAGATCTGAAAACCAGTCTGGAGCATTTTGAAGCCCTGCTGGCTGAATAAGGAGAGAACGTTATGATTTATGATCTCATAATTTTAGGCGGCGGCCCGGGCGGTTATCTGGCCGCGGAGCGCGCCGGTCAGGCAAAGCTGAAGGTCCTTTGCATCGAAGAACAGCACCTGGGCGGCACCTGCCTCAACGAAGGCTGCATTCCCACCAAGACCCTGCTGCACAGCGGCAAGCTCTTCGCCCATGCCAAGCAGAGTGCCGCATACGGTGTCCGGGCAGAAAACGTCACCCTCGACCACAGCACGGTCATCGACCGGAAGGAAAAGGTCATCCGCACACTGGTCAGCGGCGTTGCCGCCACGCTGAAGGCAAGCCATGTGGAGGTGCTGGACGCCCGGGGAACCATCACCGGTCGGACTGCCGACGGCTACACTGTAGAAGCAGCAGGCGCGATCTACACCGCCCGCAATCTTATCGTCGCCACCGGCTCTTCCTGCGCAATCCCTCCCATCCCCGGCCTGAAGGAGGGCCTGGCCTCCGGTTTTGTGCTGACCAATAAAGAGATCCTGGAACTGTGCCAGCTGCCGGAGCATTTGGTGGTACTGGGCGGCGGCGTCATCGGCCTGGAACTGGCCACCTATTATGGCATGGCTGGCGTGGAGACTACCGTTGTGGAGATGCTGGACCATATCGGCGGTCCCAACGACAAGGACATGGTCAAGATCCTTCAGAAAAACTGCGAGGCTGAGGGCATGCACTTCCTGCTGAACGCCCGTGTAACGGAGATCAAAGACGGCGTCGTCGTATACGAACAGGATGGCCAGACGCATCAAATCGAAGCGGACAAGGTGCTCCTCTCCATCGGCCGCCGTCCCAACACGGAAGGCGCCGGGTTGGAAAACATCGGCGTTCTGCTGGAGCGTGGCGCTGTTGTGACGGACGAACGTCTGCAGACCAATGTGCCCGGTGTTTATGCCGTGGGCGACGTGAACGGCAAGGCCATGCTGGCCCACACCGCTTGCCGGGAGGCCGAGGTCGCCGTGAACAATATCCTGGGCAAACGGGACCGAATGCGCTACAACGCGATCCCCAGCGTGCTGTACACCGTGCCGGAGCTGAGCACTGTCGGCGAGACAGAGGAATCTGCCAAGGCCAAGGGCTGCGATGTAAAGGTCATCAAGATTCCCATGGCATACAGCGGCCGCTATATCGCAGAAAACGAAGGCGGCGACGGCATCTGCAAGCTGGTGTTTGACAAGTGTCATGGCACTCTGCTGGGCGCCCAGGCCCTGTGTAACTATTCCTCCGAATTTATCATCGCCGCAGGCATCTGTATGGAGCTGGAGCTGACGGCCGACGATATGAAGGAGATCGTATTCCCCCATCCCACAGTGGCAGAGATCCTGCGGGAAGCCGTGTGTAAATATTGAGGCCAGTCCATAAAGGAGTGCATTCAACATGTCTAAAAAGCTATTTGTAGGCCCTAAGGAAATGCGTGCCCCCAGCGAAATCACGCTTACCAATATCCCCAGCAACCAATACCAGAAGACCGTGAAAGACGAAGTTGGAAATTTCCCCAAAGAGGATCTGATCCGCATTTACAGAGATATGTGCTATGTGCGGGAATTCGAAACCATGATCCAGCTCATCAAAACGACAGGTGAGTACCAGGGTACCGCTTATAATCATCCCGGCCCCGCCCATCTGGGCATCGGCCAGGAGGCCGCCTATGTGGGCCAGGCCTACCATCTGACCATTGACGACTTCTCCTTTGGCTCCCACCGCAGCCACGGCGAGATCCTGGCCCGCGGCATGCGGGCTGTGGAGACCCTGTCGGAAGAGCAGCTGCGCTCCATCATGGCCAGCTTTGACGGCGGTAAGATCTTGAACGTGCTGGATGACGGCAAGAAGGATATCCGCGCCCTCGGCCGCGATTTCATGCTCTACGGCATGACCTGCGAGACCTTTGGTCGCGAAAACGGATTCAACCGTGGTCTGGGCGGCAGTATGCACGCCTTCTTCACCCCCTTTGGCATCTATCCCAACAATGCCATCGTGGGCGGTTCCGGCTCCATCGCCCCCGGTGCCGCTCTGTACAAGTTGTCCAACCGAAAGGATGGTGTCGTAGTCTGCAATATCGGCGATGCCTCCACCGCCTGCGGCCCCGTATGGGAGGGCATGGTCTTCAGCTCCATGGACCAGATCCGCACCTTGTGGGGAGATGACTTCGGCGGCATGCCCATCATCTTCAACATCTGGAACAACAGCTACGGCATGGGCGGCCAGACTCACGGCGAGACCATGGGCTATCAGACGCCCGCGCGCATCGGCGCAGGCTTGATGGAAAGCC
>JAFVAS010000051.1 GCA_017480395.1 Oscillospiraceae bacterium
ACAACATTCTGGGCAATGACCGGGACGCGGAGGAGTGCGAAAACGACGTCTATCTGGCCGCCTGGAACACCATTCCGCCCCAGCGGCCCGACCCGCTGCGCACCTATCTGTGCCGGATCGCCCGGAACCAGGCCCTCAAGCGCCGCCAGGCCAATGCCGCCGGAAAGCGGGGCGGCGGCTATGACGCCGCGCTGGAGGAGCTGGCGGAGGTGCTCCCCGCCCGGGAGGATGTGGAGAGCCGCCTGGGGGCGTCGGCGCTGGCCGAAGCCATCAACGCCTTTCTGGACACGCTGCCCTACGAGGATCGCTTCGCCTTTATGCGGCGGTACTGGTATGGCGACGGCCCGGGGGAGATCGCCGAAATGATGCACACCGGGAGCCACCGGGTCTCGGTTCGGCTCTCCCGCACCCGGAAGAAATTGCAGGTCTATTTGAAAAAGGAGGGGTATCTATGATGAAGTATGCCTGGATCGCCGAGGCGCTGAGCGGCCTGGAGGATCGCCATGTCACCGCCGCCGCCGTCTATCGGCCCGCGGGGGAAAGAGCCGCGCCTATTGGACGGGCTGGACGGCCCCGTGCGCTGCGGCGGGTGCTGGTGACGGCTGCGGCGCTGGCCCTGCTGCTGGCCCTGGGGGCGACGGCCTACGCCGCCGCCAACTGGACGGGCTTTCTGAACACCAGCGGCATGGACGAGGAGAGCATCCGGGTCGTGCTGCGGGAGGCGGAGCTGGGCACCGCCTCCGTGCAGGTGGACCCCGACGGCACGGCGCACTACTTTGACCGGGAGGGCAACGAGGTGCTGACCCTCTCCGCCGGGGAGGCCGCCGAGTACGAGGCCCGGCTGGCCCGGGAGCAGGAGGAGCGGGTGCGGGCAAGCACCGATCGGATGGACGTGGACACCCTGCCCTACCTGCCAAAGGGGATCACCGAGCTGGCCGTGGCCGACGACGTCACCTTCACCGACTTCGCCCTGGGCAACGGCTACGTCGTGCTGCTCTACCCCGAGGGGGAGGCGGGCTTCTCCCTGCGGGCGGGGGACGTGGTGACCCTCTCCCTGGAGGCCAATGACGCCTGCCTCCTGGAGATCGGCGCGGTGGAGGACGGCCGGGCCTGCGCGGCGCTGGACACCGAACGGACGCGCAGCCACAGCGTGACCTATGAGGTGCCGGAGGATGGCGTCTACTGCTTCATCGTGGGATATACCAGCAGCTCCGCCAGTAACTTCACCCATTGCCGTCTGGAGGTCACGCCCGCCCCGTAAAACGCAAAATCGCAAAATCGCAAAAAAGAAAAAGCGCCCCGCACCAAACGGTGCGGGGCGCGGACGCATTTCGTGGGGGACGGGTATCAGGGGCGGCTGCGCCGCCCGAAGCCCGACAAAAAAACGACGTACAAAAGTACGTCGTTTTTGTTGGTGGACAATACAGGACTCGAATTACCGATTTCCCGTCTTTGGGTGAAAATCGGTGTAAATCTGGGGCAAGTGATTCACGGAATCCACGCAGAACAGGCAAGCGCCGTAAAGCGTTGTTAAGCGGTGAAAACCGGGTGAAGGGTCAAATAAAGGGTATTTGGGGGTGGTGATATGCCACCCCCCTTTTCTCAAAATCGGCCCGGAGCGGGACAAGGGGAGGGGCTACTCCTTGGCCTGTTCGCTCTCGGGAATATAGGTCATGAAGTCCCCGGGCTGGCAATGGAGCCGCTTGCAAAGAGCCTCGATTGTGCGGGAATCAATCCCTCCCGCGATCTGACCCAGCAGCTTTTGCCGAGTTGCACTCCCAATCACCTTCTCGGCGTTCAGTTTATACAGAGTTGTCCCGTTGGATTCGAGAATGGCATGAAGTCTGCTGTAATCCATCGGCATGGTGTTCACCCCCTGGAGCAGTTATAAAAGCGGACACTCCTCCTAGTATGGTTATATTATACCGCATTGTATAGCCTAAAGCAAGCCTAAAAATGCACAAATAAATAGCCTAGAGTTTGGCTATTTCGTCAATAGACAATAGCCTAAAGATAGGCTATAATATAATCACAGCAAGGGGGAAACGAACCGGGGGACACACGGCCCGGTGAACTGGAAGCCTGGTATCCGGATGAGTGAGCTGCCACGCAATAAAAACATTTCCGATCCGCTCCACAGCTTCCCCGCTGAATCAAAACAGGAGGTACACACCATGAGCATCACCAACGAGGTCGCCGCGAAGGTACAGGAGCTGAGAGAGCTGCGCCGTATGGCCGATGAGCTGGCCGGGGAGATCAGCGCCATCCAGGGGGAAATCACCGGTCTGATGGATCTGGAGGACGTGGACGAACTGGCCGGGGTGGACTGGAAGGTCACCTGGAAGACCGTCAAGAGCTCCAGAGTGGACACAGCGGCCCTGAAAAAGGCCCTGCCCGACGTAGCCCAGGCGTTCACCCGGGAGACCACCACCCGCCGTTTCTGCGTGGCATGAGAAAGGCCCCTTGTGTCACCGCCGACCAAAGCACGACACAGGGAGCCCAGGAACCACCCACAAGGGGGAGGTCATGGAGATTATAACATGGCCTCCCGACAATGACAAGGAGGAAAAATGGAAATTAACGACCTTTTCGACGCCGCGACGGAAATGGAATGCTTCGGCGCAGCCCTCGCAGACACGAGGGAAGCACTTGCCGTTTTGCTTGATAATATGGAGCTCGACGGATACCAACCCCCAGGCGCACCACTGGATACACAGAAAGCGCTGGGTTATGTTAGGCGTTTTCCCGGATACCTGGCCACTCTTCGCATATTTGGCGAGAAGCTGGAGGGCATGGGCCGCCACCTTGATGAAGCCACTGCGGCCACCTACACCACAGCAAGAGCGAACAAAACCGCCTGAATATAGCAGCCCCGACCGCTATGGCCGGGGCGTGTGTTTTTTTGTGCAGTGACGGCGTGAAGTCCGGCGCGGGGCCAGGGGAGGGAGTGGCGCCCCGGTTTCAGGTTTTTTCAGGTTCTTCAGCCCCTGGTTTTCCCTAGTAGAATGTAAGGTTTTTTCAGGTTCAAGCCTTAACAAATACTAACAAATTCTAAGAATCTCAAAATGAAGTTTTCTGAAGCAGTGCCGCCTTTTTTAGGGCCTGCGAAATCTGCGGATATCGCTCCTTCCACTCGTAGAGCGTCCGGGCGCCCACGCCCATATTCCGGGCTTCATGAATCGTTATCACCCTCGCTCCCGGATGCTCTCCCGAATCTCCACGATCCGCTCCACGGAAGAAACGCCGGTGGAGTTGAACGACGACACGCCGACATGGAGATAAAACGGCGTCGAAGCCTCCACAAACTGCTCCAGGGCCCTTCTGGTTCTGGGATGCCGCATCCGGCGCAGGGCCTTCTGCTCCCGCTGCCGGATCATCTCAATGGAGCACCCCGCATCCTGGGCCAGCTCTCTGAATGTCCGTTCCTGGAGATAGTGCCCCTCGACCGCCGCCCGCTGCTCCGGGGGCAGCTCTGACAGGGCCTTGTCCAGCGCGGCCCGGAGCTGCTCCACCCAGATGCCTCGCTCCACGTCCTCAAAGTCCTGGGCGGCTCCTTCGTCTTCGCCGGTCAGGGCGTCAATAATGCGCAGATCATCGGTGCCGGGAAGTGGGCTGTCCAGGTCAAGCGCCGTGTTCAGGGGATCCCGCTTTCGGCTCCGATACCCGGCCGCCGATGCAAAGGCAGAGCGAAGGTAATAGGCCAGCCAGCCGATGAAGGAATTCCCCTCTTCCGGGCGGAAGGTCTCCGCCGCCTCCAGCATGGCCAAAAAGCCGGCGTTGATCAGATCGCCCGCTTCTACGCCGCCATAGCCGTTCAAAGCCCTGGCCCGTTTCCCGGCCATCATGGCCACGAACTTCTCCACCTGGGCCCACAGCTCCGGGAGCCTCTCTGTCTCCCCCTGCTGGATCAGTGCGACTAGCTCTTCATTCGTCATTGCGTCCCGCTCCTTCCCGTGGTATAATCAGGGTTGGAATATCGGAGCGGGAAACGCCGGGTCAGAGGTTTGGAGCACTCTGGCCCGGTGCTTTTATCCTTCGTAGAGCTTCAGCCAGTCGGTCAGCGTCATTGTCACAAGCCAGGGCTCCCGACTGCGCCGGTGGAAGACGGCGGGCGCCCCGTCATGGAATCGCTGAGAATCCCGCTGGGCCTGCTGCATTGCCTCGTGGAGGTTCAGCCGTTCCACCCGCTTCACCTCGATATGGATTCCGGGCAGGCCGGAGAGGTCGGGCACTTCACCGAAGGAGAGGGAACCACCCCGGCGGATGGGATAGCCCCGACGAAGCAGGGCAGCCAGCTCCCGCTCCCCGTCTGCGCCCTTGCGCTGGGAGGATCGGCCCATCACCTCACCTCCACCCGCAGCCAGCCCTCGCCCTTCGCCACTCTGATCTCCCGCCCGTGGAAGAAACCCTGGGCGATGGCAAGCACGATCTTGGCGAACTCCGCCCCCTGGTCGCTCAGGTAAGCAATGCTGAATTTCACCTTCTCGCCTCCTCATAAGCGCCCTTTTTCTGTATAGTACTCAAATTACAATGTTTCAACCTTACGCCTCCATTCCGCCTCCATGTCGTCCCGGACTCTGTTCAGCTCCGATACTGAATCAAAGAACTTGCCGGAAAGCAAGGCCAGCGCAGACATATACGCGGGAAAACGCCGGGCGAAATTAACGGCCAAAGCGGGGTCAATCGTGGTATCTTTCCTGGAGAATCCTTCGTCGTCCAGCCCCTCAATGATCAGCTCAAAGGTATCTTGGGCGGCCTCCAGGTCATTCCCTATCTCTTCCAGCCGGGTCAATAATTCAAAGTACATTACTTGATTTCCTCCTTGTTTTCGGTTGTACTGTCTCCGCCGTCCTGGATATTTGCTGGGACGGGGTTTTTCGCTTTCGAAGGATGGTTTTGGCAAACATCATCCCCCGATTGCCGGGCATATAGCCGTGACCGAATACCTTTACCCGGCGGAAGGTCTTGCCGTGTCTGCTCATATGGCAGTCTCCTTTCTTTTTCACTTGACCACTCCACCGTCAGAGAGACGCCAGGTGGTCAAGTGCGAACTTTTCCTTAGAGCCGCAAGGGATTCCGCACTTCACCCCCTGGTCAAGTGCGGCGGGTTCGCATTCCGCACTTCACCACCCTGGTCAAGTGCAAATTTTACTGTAAATTTCAATGGTTTCAGGCCGCACTTGACCACTTTCAGATCTCTGACGGGGGAGCGAATGGATTCGGTTCGGTCTCGGCCAGCTCCTCAAACTCTCCCGGGCCGTCCAGCAGTCGGATATGCCAGACTTTATCACCGTTGCCGCCGGTCTGGAAATACTCCACCCGGCCCTCCTTCTTCAGCTCACCCTTGGCCCGTCTGACGGCGGCGAAGGCGTGCCCCGCCTTTTTCGCTGCCGCCTCCAGGTCGCTTGTGGGCATGGCACCGCCCGTGGCATCCAGAAGCGTCTGAATCAGGAACTCCTTGCAGCTCTCCCGGGCCGGAGCGGCGCTGCCCTGCTGGGCCTCCTGGGTGAATTCCCGATCTCGTTTCCAGGTGGTGCCCTCCTTGACCAGCTGTCCCCCGTCGCCGATCGAGAACAGAACCGTTTCCTGGAGCGGGGCATAGTTGTTTTTCTCGTTGGAGAGGTAGCGGACGCCCTGATCCTTGGTGTACCCGGCCATAATGACGCTCCGGGCAATGTCCCAGAGGTCGGCGCTGTCTGCGATCCGATCCCGGCCAAAGGCGCCCTTTCGCTTGTTGGTGTGGCAGATCACAAGGAAGGTGGTGCCCGTGTCCTCGCCCAGGGTGATCAGCGGTGCCAGGCAGTCCCGCATGGCGTTCCGCGACCCCATATTGATTTCCGGGGGGACGAACCCTTGCACCGGATCAAAGGCGCAGGCGGCGGGCTTGAAGTACTTCACGAACCGCCCCATTTCTGGGGAACCGAACTTGAACTTGCGGAGCAGCCCGCCCTTGTCGGCGGCCAAATCCATAGCTATGATGTTGGCCATATTCGCCCCGGCCTCCCGGAGCTTCTTCAGCAGCTTCTTTCGGATGCTGTCCTCCGTGGTGCAGAAGGCCACCTTCACCGGGGTGCGGGTGGTGCCCGGCGGATCGAGAATGCAGGCCTTGCCCGTGCTCAGCGCGGCCATGATGTTGATCCACAGGGTGGTTTTACCGATGCCCCCGTCGGCGGCGATCAAGGTAATCTGCGCTTCGGGAATCCAGCCGGGGACAAGCCAGGTGGCCTCCTCCTCGTTGAAGTCGGTCAAAGGCCGGAAGAGGGAGAGGAAATCATCCGTGACGGCCTCCGGCGTCCAAATCGGGGTGTCAGACATGAGCCGGGCCAGCTCATCCAGCCCCCGCTCCGGGCCGTGGTGGGCGATCAGGTCGGACACGTCGCCCTTCTCGGGCAGCTCCGGCCAAGCCTGGGTGAGATCGAGCACCCGGACGCTCTTTGCATCCTTCTGCAGCTCACCGGCCACCCTCTGGGCGAACTCCTTCCCTGGGGCGTCGTTGTCCTGGAGCACAAACACGTCCTTGCAGTAGAAGGTCAGGCCGTAGTTGTCAAACCATTGACTGCTGGAGCCGTCGGGCAGGGAGACGGCGGAGAAGCCCAGCTGATGCAGTGTGTCGACGTCCTTTTCTCCTTCCACCAGGAAGACGGGATTTTGAAGCGGCTCATGGTAGTAGAGCATTTCCTTCTGGCCGTTGCGGCCATTCTCCCAGGCCGTCCCGCTCCAGCGCTGCCAGAAGCAATGCTTGCCGCCGTCGGAGTGGCGCATTTTGATCTTCTTGAACTGGCCGCCGGGATAGAGGTATTCCGCCTCCTTCCAGGCGTCCTTCTTTGAGCCGTAAGACGGGAAAGCGTCCTCCGGCGTCACCGCATCAAAGAGATCTTTCATGGTCAGCCCCAGGGCTGCCACAATGTCCTCCGTCTGGCATCCGGCGTGGCACTTCAACAGGATGCGCCGATCCCGGCCCAGGCCGACGGATAGACTTGGGGTGCTGTCCTGATGGGCGGGGCACTTGGCTTTATAGCTCCCTCCGCTGCCCTTCACCCCCTCCAGGCGGCTCAGAATTTCGGATAGGGTCATTCGTGCGCCCCCGATCCGGGGCTAGGTGCGGATTTCTCCGCAATTTCACCCGTTCCGGCGGTGGGTGGTGTCTCTGGCCTATGCCCGAACCGGTAGGGAAATAGGGGGCAATTTGGGGCCGCGCAGGTGCGGACGGCCTTTGCGCTGCCCGCGCAGCAGTCCAGGCACTTGGCCCGAATCGCTTTCATGGGGGTCATAGTGTCGCCCTCTCTTTCGCTTGCCGGTCTGACCAGTCCGCCAGCGCCGCCTTTGAAATCTTCCAGTGGGCGCCGACCTTATAGGCCGGGAAGTCCTCCCGGTGAAGCAGCTTATACATGGACGGCCGGGAAATGCCCAGCGCCTGGGCGGCTTCCTCCAGGGTGTATGTCAGCTCTGCCATGGGTGGCCTCCTTTCAATCGTTGCATATTTGGGACGAACGGGGCAAAAAAATAGCCTGGGGTGCCTGGAGCTCCAGGACGTCAGAGATGGCCACCACCTCGGAGAGCAGGAAATCCCGCCGCCCGTTGAGCTTGCGGCTCAGGGAATTGGGAGAGATTCCAATGGCCCGGGCAAGCTGAGCCTGGGTCATCCCCTTCTCGGCCATGGCGGCCCGCAGCAGATTGCAATTCACGGTCTCACCTCCTTGTTGTTGCATGTTTGGGACAATTGAATCATACACCTTCCCCGGGGATAAGTCAACCCATTTGTGCAACTTTTTTGAAAAAAGTGTTGCATATTTAATCCGATTGGTTTATAATGAGTGCGACAAAAGGAGGGGTGAGCTATGGGCAGCACAATGGCTGAAATCGCCGAACGCATCCGGCAGCGGCGTACCGCGCTGGGGTACAGCTACCAGGACTTGGCCGACCTGACGGGGATGAACAAGTCCTCCCTGCAGCGCTATGAGACCGGCGGAATCGGGAATGTCCCGCTCCATCGGATTACAACGTTGGCCCACGCGCTGGAGGTCTCGCCGGAGTGGCTGATGGGATGGGATGAGGCGGAGGTTGTGGTCTCCAAAACCGACCCCCAGATTGACCGCATCCTGGCCGCCGCAAAGCATCTCAGCGCCCAGGGGTTGGAGAAGCTGGGGACATATGCGGAAGACCTGGCCGGGAATCCGGCGTACCGCAAGGACAAATAAAAAACCTCCCGGTGCTACCAACACCGGGAGGCAAGGATGAGTGAGACAGGTGCTATCAACGCCTGCTCAATGCACAGCGAACCAAAGCGACCAAACCAAGGCACCACTATGCCCTTTTATTGTACCACAGGGGGCGGCGTGGCGCAAGAAAGGAGATCGGAAAATGTCCAGAAAATCAAACACCAGAGCCGCCCAGGGGAGCGGGACGATCCGGCAGCGCTCAGATGGCCGGTGGGAGGGCCGCTATACCGTGGGCCGCGATCCCGGCACCGGGAAGCAGCTGCAGCGCTCCGTCTATGGCAAGACCCAAAAGGAAGTCCGGCAGAAGCTGGCCAAGATCACCGCCGATCTGGACGCCGGCACCTATAAGGAGCCCTGCAAGCTCACCCTGGCCCAATGGCTGGACATCTGGGAGCGGGACTATCTCGGCGGCGTGAAGTCCTCCACGGCGCTGCTGTACCGTCAGCAGACTTCCCTCTATATCCGCCCGGCCCTGGGCGCTGTCCGGCTGGAGGCCCTGACCGCCCCCGCTATTCAGCGGTTTTATAACGCGCTCTCCGGGGAGCGGGACGGCAAAGGGCCGCTATCCCCCAAGACTGTGAAGAACGTCCATGGGGTGCTTCACAAGGCGCTGCAGCAGGCCGTGGCCGTGGGCTATCTGCGCTTCAATCCCGCCGACGCCTGCACGCTGCCACGGGTGGAGCGCTCAGAGATCAAGCCCATGGATGGCCAGCAGATCAGCGCTTTCCTTCGGGCCATCAAAGGGCATCGGCATGAAACCCTCTACCGGGTGGCGCTGTTTACCGGGATGCGGGAAGGGGAGCTGCTGGGCCTTATGTGGGATTGCGTGGACTTCGACCGGGGCACAATCACAATCAAGAGGCAGTTGCGCCGGGAACAGAAGAAGGGCGGGGCTTATTACTTGTCTACCCCGAAGAACGGGAAGGGCCGCACGATCACCCCCGCTCCGTCGGTCATGCGACTTCTGAGCGCTCACAAGATCGCCCAGGCAAAGAAGCGGCTGAAGCTGGGGCCAGCCTGGGAGGATCACGGCCTGGTATTTCCCAATGAGGCCGGGGGCTACCTGTCCCGGGGCACGGTCTATGACTGCTTCAAGCGGATTGTGGCCGATCTCGGCTTCCCCTCTGTTCGTTTCCACGATCTCCGGCATTCTTACGCCGTGGCGGCGATCCAGGCCGGGGACGATATTAAGACCGTGCAGGGGAACCTGGGGCACCACACAGCGGCCTTCACGCTGGACGTGTATGGCCACGTCACCGACCAGATGCAGCAGGACAGCGCCCAGCGCATGGAACGCTTCATCGGGGCGGTTCAAGACCTGTAAAGGGTCAAACAAAGGGTCAAAGGCCGAAAATCGGAAAACAAAAAGCCCTGGAATCATTGCGATTCCGGGGCTTTCATCTGGTGGACAATACAGGACTCGAATTACCGATTTCCCGTCTTTGGGTGAAAATCGGTGTA
>JAFVAS010000052.1 GCA_017480395.1 Oscillospiraceae bacterium
GCGGCGGCCCCGCCGGGATGAAGGCGGCCCTGGTCGCCAGCGAGCGCGGCCATCAGGTCACTCTCTTTGAACAGAGCGAGAAGCTGGGCGGTATGCTCCACTACGCGGGCTACTTCCCCTTCAAATATCCCGTCAAGGACTACATGAACTGGCTGATCGCCCAGGTGGAGAAATCCCCCGTCGAGGTGAAGCTGAACACCAAAGCCACCCCTGATATGATCAAGGGCTTTGACGCCTGCATCGTCGCCGTCGGCGCGGAGCCGCTGATTCTCCCCGTCCCCGGCGTGGAGCAGGTCAAGCCCGCCATCGAGTGGCTGGGCAGCGAGGATCAGCTGGGCGACACCGTCATCCTGATCGGCGGCGGCCAGGTGGGCTGCGAGACCGCCCTCTACTTCGCCGGTCTAGGCAAGAAGGTCACCGTCGTCGAGATGCAGTCCGCCCTCGCCCCCGACGCCTCCACCACCGGCCGGAACGAGCTGATGGTCGAGATCGAGCGGGAGCCCAACTTCATCCCGCTGACCGGTGCCCGCTGCCTCTCCGTCACCGCCAACTCCGTCACCTATGTGAAGGACGACGTGGAGGAGACCATCACCGCCGACACCGTGGTGCTGGCCTCCGGCATGCGCAGCAAGAGCGCCGAGGCGGACAGCTTCTTCACCGCCGCCGACGAGTTCGCCGAGATCGGCGACTGTGTGCGGGCGAGAACCGTGGAGTGGGCCACCAAGGAGGCCTACTACGCCGCCATCAACCTGTAACCCTCCCCCACAGCTTATCCCGGTCAGCTCCGGCTGACCGGGAGGGCGACGTCTGACCCCCGCTTTTGTTGTGAGAATGCAAGAACGGGAGAAAATAAGAGAAAAGAGGAAAAATTCATGGCAAAAAAGCAAAATGACGACATCTCCCTGGTAAGCGCAAATTTCGGCGCAAAGGGCTGGTTTGTCATCATCATCACCTTCCTGAGCATCCTGCTGGACAGCTCCCTCATCAATGACTCCCTGAACGTCACCATCGACGTCTTCGGCGGCATCTTTGGCGATGGCTCCACCAACCTGCTCTACGCCTTCTCCACCATCACCGCGTGGATCGCCGTCGTGGGCGCCATCTTCTGGGGCTTCCTGTCCAAGAAGATCAACATCCGGTACGCCTGGGCCATCTCCCTGGGCATCACCGCCATCGCCTGCTTCGTCTGGGGCCACGCCACCAACCCCGCCGTCTATTTCATCTGCCTGGCCATCTCCAGCGTGGGCGGCATGGGCTTTGCCTACATCACCAGCCTGAACGTCATCTCCAACTGGTTCCCCCGCAAGAAGGGCATCGCCATGGGCTGGGTCACCATCGGTTTCCCCCTCTCCGCCGCCATCACTGCCAACTTCGCCGGCGCTATGATCGGCGTGGGCCGCGGCTCCCCTGTCGTGCTGTATAATGTCTACGGCGTCTGCGCCGCCGTCCTGTGCATCATCGTCGCCGTGTTCATCCGCGACTGGCCGGAAGAGGCCGGTGCCTGGCCCGACAACAACCACAAGTTCGACAACGAGGCCGCCCGCGCGGAGCTGGCCCAGGGCCTGGAGTATATGAAGACCTCCACCTGGATTCCCTCCAAGCTGCTGAAGACCGGCAAGGTCTGGATGATCGGCCTGTCCCTCGGCGTCATGGAGCTGCTGAGCCTGGGCATCATGACCAACTTCGTCCCCCGTATGATGCAGTCCGGCTATCAGATGCCTGAGATCCTGCGGATGCTGGCCATCTCCGGTATCCTGGCCATCTTCGGCTCCGTGGGCTGCGGCGTTCTGGACGCCAAGGTCGGCCCCAAGAAGGCCATTCAGATCACCATGGTGGTCGCCATCATCGCCATCGTGCTCAACCTGATCCCCAACCGGGTCTGCAACTACATCTCCCTGCCCTTCCTGGCCATCATGCTGGGCGGCGCGGCCAACTACCTGGTCTCCCTGACCAACACCATCTGGGGCCGCTTCGACTTCCCCATGGCCTACAAGGTTCTGAAGCCCATGGTGGCCGCCGTCGGCGCGCTGGGCGTCTCCGTGGTGGGCATCATCGGCCGCAACGCGGGCTATATGGTGGCCTACGGCGTGCTGGCCGTGCTGACCGTGATCGCCCTGATCGTCATCACCCTGGTGGACGACAAGCTGATCGGACGCAACTGACCTTTCGTATCTCCTTTTTTCAGGCGGGGCCGCGCAGTAAAATGCGCGGCTTCGCTCTTTTCTTTTGCTGCAAAATCTGCTATACTGTCCAGAACAGACGAGCTTGAACGCACGAGGTGAGACATATTGAATCTCTGTGATATGAGGGACGTGCAGGCGCTGCTGCGCCGCCACGGCTTCCACTTCTCCAAATCCATGGGGCAGAATTTCCTGATTGAGGACTGGGTTCCGCGGGAAATCGCCGCCGCCTCCGGGGCAGATCCGTCCCGCGCCGTGCTGGAGATCGGCCCCGGCATCGGGGCGCTGACGGTGGAGCTGGCCCAGCGGGCGGGCAAGGTGATGTCGCTGGAGCTGGACCGCTCCCTGCTGCCCATTCTTGCGGAGACGCTGGCGGAATTTGAAAACACCGAGGTTGTCCCCGGCGACATCACAAAGACCGACTGCCGGGCCTTTGTCGCGGAGCATCTCGCGCCGCTCTCCCCCATTGTCTGCGCCAATCTGCCCTACAACATCACCACCCCCGTTCTCACACAGCTGCTGGAGGCCAAGTGCTTTGACTCCATCACCGTGATGATCCAGAAGGAGGTCGCCCGCCGCATCTGCGCCGAGGCGGGGAGCGGTGACTACGGGGCCTTCTCCCTGCTGTGCCAGTACCACGCCAGGTGCGAATATCTCTTCGAGGTGCCCAGGGAGTGCTTTTTGCCCGCCCCCAAGGTCACCTCGGCGGTGGTGCGCCTGACCCCCTACGACATCCCGCCGGTACAGGCCCGGAGCGAGGCGCAGCTCTTCCGCGTCATCCGCGCCGCCTTCGGTCAGCGCCGCAAGACATTGACCAACGCCCTCTCCGCCGGGTTCAGCTCACTGAGCAAGGCCCAGATCGCCGGAGCGCTGGAATCCTGCGGTCTCTCCCCCGCCGTGCGGGGGGAAAAGCTGACCCTGGAGCAGTTTGCCCAGCTCTCCGACGCTCTGGAGGACGCAAATTAGACAGTCAGCTCCATATGACACTTGCATTTATTCCGAAAATCGGATATGATAGGAATGACATCACAACGGCTGTCAAGCCCACGAAAGGAGTCTTTTATTATGGAAACCTATGGCCTGGAAAAGCTGGGTATCATCAACGCTTCCGCCGTCTACCGCAACCTCTCCCCCGCCGTTCTGGTGGAGAAGGCGCTCGCGCGCGGCGAGGGCAAGCTGATGGACAACGGCGCACTGCTGGTGGAGACCGGCAAGTACACCGGCCGCTCCCCCGACGACAAGTTCATCGTGGACAGCGCCGGCGTGCATGACGACATCGCCTGGGGCAAGGTCAACCGCCCCATCGACCAGGAGAAATTCGACGCCATCTATGAGAAGATGATCGCCTACCTCCAGGGTCATGAGATCTTTATCTTCGACGGCTATGCCGGTGCCGACCCCGCCTATACCAAGGGCTTCCGCATCGTCAACGAGCTGGCCAGCCAGAATCTGTTCATCCATCAGCTTCTGATCCGCCCCACCGAGGAGCAGCTGGCCGACTTCCAGATCGATTTCACCATCATCGCCGCCCCCGGCTTCCACTGCATCCCGGAGCGGGACGGCACCCACTCTGAGGCCGCCATCCTCATCGACTATGAGAAGAAGCTGGTTCTGATCGCCGGCAGCCAGTACTCCGGCGAGATCAAGAAGAGCGTCTTCTCCGTCATGAACTATCTGTTGCCCAAGGAGGGCGTCTTCCCGATGCATTGCTCCGCCAACATCGGCAAGGACGGCGACTCCGCCATCTTCTTCGGCCTGTCCGGCACCGGCAAGACCACCCTGTCCGCCGA
>JAFVAS010000053.1 GCA_017480395.1 Oscillospiraceae bacterium
ACTCCGGTGACAGCCCCCCTTTCAAGGGGGGCAAGGGGTGGAGGGCTTCGGTGACCGCTCCACGGGGCCTGTGCCCAAATACTCCGCCTCCACCACCTGGACGGTGACGGTGCCGGAGACCTCATAGCCCAGCTTGCACTTCACCTGGAAGGTGCCAAAGGCCTTGATGGGGTCGCAGGAGAGCTGGTTCTTGGCGATGTTGTAGCCGTACTGCTCCTTCAGGGCGGCGGCGATCTCCTTGGTGGTGACGCTGCCGAAGAGCTTGCCCCCCGCGCCGGCCTTGGCGGCGATCTTGACGGGGCTGTCCTTCAGCTTTTTGACCAGGGCCTCGGCCTCGGCCTTCTCCTTGGCCTCCCGCTCCTTGCGGGCCTGATCCTGGAGCTTCATGGTGTTCACGTTGTCCGTGGTGGCCACGACGGCCAGCTTGCGGGGAAGCAGGAAGTTGCGGGCGTAGCCGTCGGAGACCTCCACCAGCTGGCCCTTTTTGCCCTGGCCGCGGACGTCCTGCTGTAAAATCACTTTCATATCTGGTTCCTCCTTATTGGGTGCGTCGGACGGGGCTTACGCGCCCTCGTCCTCGAAGTATTTGTCGATGGCCGCCTCCAGCCGCTGGCAGACCTCCTCCGGCTGGGCGTTTTTGACCTGGGCCCCGGCGGCCGCGGCGTTGCCGCCGCCCCCCAGCGCCTCCAGAATCACCTGGACGTTGACATCCCCGATGCTCCGGGCGGAGAGGATCACCTCCCCGTTCTCATCAGGGAAGAGGACAAAGCTGGCGGTGGCCCCGGCCACGTTGAGCAGCTCGTCGGCGGCCTGGGCGGCGGTGACCCGATCCACCGGGTGATCCACCCGGGCGATCACCACCCCGTTGCGGTAGGGCTTGGCCTGGGTGACGATGCCGAACTTGGCCACCGTGTCGGAAAGATTGTTCTGGAACAGCCGCTTGACCTCCACGGTGTCCGCGCCGCAGCGGCGCAGGAAGGCGGCGGCCTCGAAGGTGCGCCCTCCGGTGCGGAGGGTAAAGCTCTTGGTGTCCAGCACAATGCCGGCCAGCAGGGCCTCCGCCTCCCCCCGCAGAATGTCGGTGGACTCCAGCAGGTACTGCATCAGCTCGGTGACCAGCTCGCAGGCGGAGGAGGCAAAGGGCTCATGATAGTTGAGGGCGGCGTTGTCGATATAGCTGGCGGAGCGGCGGTGGTGGTCGATGACCGCCACCTTGTTGCAGCTCATCAGCAGCCCCCGGGCCACCACCCGCTGGGGATCGTTGGTGTCCACCACCACCACCAGGGAGTGGCTGTCCGCCTCCACCAGGGCGCTGTCCGGGGAGAGGAAGATGTCCTTGTACTCCGGCAGCTGGCGCAGGCGGTCCACCATGATGGTGGAGGGGTTGTTGCCCGGCTCAACGACGATGCGGGCGCGCACGCCGCTCTTGCGGGCGATGGCCACCACCCCGGCGCAGGCGCCGATGGCGTCCAGGTCGGTGAAGGTGTGGCCCATGACGTAGACGGTGGAGGCGCTGGAGATCAGGCTGCCCAGGGCGTTGGCCATGACGCGGCTCTTGACCTTGGTGCGCCGCTCGGTCTCCTTGGCCTTTCCGCCATAAAACTCGAAGTTGAAGCGGTTTTTGATGACCGCCTGGTCGCCGCCCCGGGAGAGGGCCATATCCACGGCCAGGGCCGCGAACTGGAACAGCTCCTCATAGCCCGTGTCCATGCCGATGCCGATGGAGATGGAGGCGGGCAGGCCGTTGGGGGAGAGCACCCGGTGCACCCGATCCAGCAGGGCGAACTTCTGCTCCTGGAAGGGGGTGAGGTAGCGCTCCTCAAAGAGGAAGAGGTAGCGGTCCCGGTCATAGCGCTGGAGCAGGCCCCCGGCGGGCTTGGCCCAGGCCTCGATCTCCACGTCGATGGCGGAGCGGAGCATGCTGCGGGCGTTGTCGGTCAGGCCGCGGCACAGCTCGTCAAAGTTGTCGATGACCAGAATGCTGACCACCGGGCGGGAGCCGTAATACTCCTCCCGCAGGGCCAGGTTTTCTGTCACATCGATCCAGTAGGTGGTGGCGATGACGCCGCTGCCCGCGCTGCGGCCCCGGGCCTTGGCCATGTGGCCGATAACGGAGAATTTCCGCGCCCCGATGTTGACCACCGCGGGGCACTCGGTCTTGCCCTCCAGCAGCCACTTGGTGTCAAAGCCGGGGACGGCGTTGGAGATCTTGATATCGAAGAGGTGCTCCCGCTCCCCGGTGATGCGCAGAAAGCGGTCGTTGGACCAGATGATCTCCCCGGTGTCCGGGCGGAAGATCACCATGGGGAAGGGGGCGTTGAGCATAAAGTCGTTTCCGGCGGTGCCGATGTCGCCGCTGGCGGCGGCCAGATACTGCTCCACCTCCCGCCGCCGGCTGCGGGAGGACAGCTTATAGACGACGAACAGCAGCACCGTGACGGCGGCCTCCGCCGCGCCGATATAGAGGTTGAACCAGGCGGTCACGCCGGAGAAGGCCAGCAGAAAGACGAAGTAGAGCCAGATGCGCGGCTCCAGCAGCTGGTACAGGCGGGAGTCCTCCTGCCGCTCCTTCTGCTCGCGCCGGGCGTCGGATATGGTCTCTTTTTTGCTCATATCTCTCACCCCCGGGGGCAAAATGGTCAAATCACATTTATTATATCAAATCGCCCCCGGCTTGACAAGGAATTTTAGTCATTCCCCCGCTGCGACTTGACAGTCAACGGGGGATGGATTAAAATCATACTGAATTTTTATGCGCTTCTGTGGCGCATTCGGATAGGAGAGTCTGATATGGCAAAAGAGAAAAAACGGGTGGAGGCCATCACCTCCATGGCGGAGGACTTCACCAAGTGGTATACCGACATCTGCCTCAAGGCGGAGCTGGTGGACTATGCCAGCGTCAAGGGCTTTATGATCGTGCGGCCCTACGGCTATGCCATCTGGGAGAACATGGTGGACATTCTGGACGGGATGTTCAAGGCCACCGG